>JAAFHE010000019.1 GCA_013298265.1 Lysobacterales bacterium
CTGCGCAGCCTGGACCAGATGAACCAGCCGGCCGAAGCTGCAGCGCTGGCGGAACTCGCCGCGCTGCGCGCTCAGGTTGCCGCTCTGCCACTCGCCGCCGCGCTGGACCGGCGCGAGGCCGGCACCGATTCGAAGCTCTGGCGTGCCCTGGGCCAGTTCGTGCGCGTCACGCGCACCGGCCCGGGTGGTGGCGCGGTCGCCGATCCGGCCTTGCTGCGTAATTTCGTCGCGTTGGAACTGCGTGCCGCCGAACTGGCCTTGCTCGAACGCAACGATGCCGCGCTGCATGCGGCACTCGGGCGCGCCCGAGCGCAGCTGGCGGACGGCTTCGCGGCCGATGACCCGGCCGTGGGCGCGGCACTCGCCGGACTGGGCCGCCTCGACGCGCAAAGCACCGCGGCGGCGCCACGGCCGGTGCTGGGCGCGGCCTTGAAGGAACTGCGCAATCTGCGCACGGCACAGGGCCTGCAGCAGGCGCTGCCCCGTATCGATGGGACGCCGGTTCCATGAGGTACTGGCTGGCGGGGCTGTTACTGGTGGCGGCCATGCTTGCAGCCGCGGTGGGCTATCACTGGCTGGCGAGCGATCCGGGCTACGTGCTCGTGCGCCTGGGCAATACCAACTACGAAACCACGGCAGTCGTCGCGTTCATCGCGCTGCTGCTGCTCTGGGGACTGGTCGGCGTGGCCTGGCGCCTGGCGCGCTGGCCGCTGCGGCTGTGGTTCCGCCGCGTACGCAAGAAGAGCCGCGAACGGCTGGCCAATGGTCTGGTCGCGCTGGCCGAGGGCCGTTATCTGCGCGCGGAGAAGGAACTCGCGCGTGCGACCCAGTACCGCGAATTGCGTGCCCCGGCGATGCTGGCCACCGCCCGCGCGGCGTTGGCGCTCGGTGAAACGGCACGCGCCGAGGCGGCACTCGACGAAGCAGCCGAGACCGCGCCGGGTGCGGCGCTGGCCTTGCGGGCACGCCTGAAGCGCGAGCGCGGCGAAGTCGCCGAGGCGTATCGCCTGCTGTCCACCGAGGCGCGCACCACCACGCTGGTGCCGGCGGCCTGGGTCGAATACATCGAAGCGGCGCTCGCGACGGGTGAAGCCGAGGCGGCCATGAATGCGCTCGCGCCGCTCGCGCGGACCCAGGCACTGTCCGCGCCGACCTTCGCCGCGCTCGAGGCGCGCGTGCTGGCCGCGGCCCTGGCCGCGCAACGCAGCGCCGATGGACTCAACGAGCAGTGGGCCGCGCTAAGCCGCGCCCAGCGACGCGTGCCTGCGGCGCTGGCGGCGTACGCGCGGCGCATCGCCGAACTGGGCCATCCGTTGCCGGGCATGAGCGAGATCGAGGCACATCTGCGCAAGGACTGGTCCGAACCCGTGGTGCAGGCCTACGCCGAACTGACCGGTGCCGATACGGGCGCACGTCTGCGCCAGGCCGAAGGCTGGCTGCGGCAACATCCGAACAGCGTCGTGCTGCTGGTGGCGCTCGGACGACTCTGCGTCGCCGGACGTCTCTGGGGCAAGGCGCGCGAGTACCTCGAACGTTCACTCGCGATCAGCGAAACCGCGGCGAGCTGGGAAGTGCTCGGCGACTGCCATTCCGGCGAAGGCAGCCAGACACTGGCCGAGCACTGCTACCGCAACGCGCTGCGCCTTGCGCGCAACGAAGCCAGCGAACCGCTGCCTGGCACGGCGCCGCGACTCGGGCTGGACACGAAGGCTGCGGTCATCGAGCAGCGCAGCGAACACGGTGTGCCGCGATTGCCGGGGTTCTGAACGGCGCCGCAGCAAATGAAGACAGTCTCGCCCTCGGGCAGCGTGTTAAGCGGGCTCCCGAAGCGGATGCGCGTTCGATCTTGCTTCGGGATTTTCCGATCGGGTGCGAGCGGTCCGGACGTGCGACGGCCCTTGACGCTTCAGCGCCCTTCGGTATCGACGCTCATAAGGCGTCCGTTCTGGAGCGTCAGGACGCGCAGCAGGCGCGAGCTGCCGAGGTCATAGGTCCATTCTTCCACGCGTACCGGCGTATAGCGCTCGTTGCCGGCGTTGTCGCGGCGGACATTGGCGCGGCGCTGGTTGCGCCGCCCGGCTGGCTCGCCGCAGTAGGCGACGATCTCGCCGGCGCTGGTGCCAGCGGTCAGTCCGTCGAGATTGCAGCTGTCGCCGAGCGTGTTCACGCCGTAGCCCAGGGTTTCCTCGTGCTCCAGGCGGCCGTTGAGGAACAGCAGCCGCACCATGAGCCGGCGCGGACCGAAGTTGTAGTACCAGACGTCGTAGACGTCCTCGATCTGGGTTTCCAGCGGGCCGTTCGCACCACGCACGCTGACGCTCGCGAACTGGTCGACATAGAACGGTTCGCCACAGCGCTCGCGCACGGCAAAATCGCGATCGCCGTCGGCCACCACGCGCGTGCCGCAGCGCAGGGCATGGGCAGGCGCGGCCAGGAGCAGCAGGCACAGCAGGACGAGTCGCTTCATAGTCCGTGGATCCCGGCGCGGTTGCTGAGGATGTGCGCCAGGACATCCGGCGCATAGTCGAAACTGTCGTAGTACAGCCGGTCTTCGTCCAGTCCCGCGGCGACGAAGCTGCGCCGGCCCGCATCGATCATCGCCGGCGGCCCGCTCATGTAGATGTCAAAGCCGGACAGGTCCGCATGATCCTCAAGCACGGCTTCGTGAACGAGGCCGCTGCGCAAGCCATTGCTGGCCTCCGGGTCGGAGACCACCGGCACATAGTGGAAGTTCGAAAACTGCTGCATCCAGTGCTGAGGCAGCGGCGCCTGATACAGGTCCTCGGCGCAGCGTGCGCCCCAGTACAGCTGCAGCGACCGACGCGTGCCCAGGTGCAGGAAATGCTCGATCAGCGCCTTCACTGGCGCGAAGCCGGTGCCACCGGCGACGAACAGCATGGGCCGCTCGGAATCCTCGCGCGGCACGAAGGTGCCCAGTGGCCCTTCGACGTGCAGCACATCGCCGGGCTGCAGCGCGTCGAAGACATGGCCGGTGAAACCGCCGCCTGCTACATGGCGGATATGCAGCTCGATGTGCGCATCGCCTTCGGGCGCGTTGGCGATCGAGAACGCGCGGCGCTTGCCGTCGGCCAGCAGCACGTCGAGATACTGGCCGGCGAGCCGGTTCAGCCGTTCGCCGTGCGGCGGCTGCAGGATCAGCTGCATCACGTCAGCGGCGAGTAGCTGCTTGCGCCCGACTGTCAGCGCCAGCACGCGCCGTGGCATGTCGGCGACCGAGGCGACCTCGCGCGCGAGCAGGGTCAGGTCGCTCGTCGGCAAGGCCTGGCACAGCAGGATCTGGTGCCTCGCCTGCTCGCTGGCGTTGAGCCCCGCCGGCGGATTGCGCGGGTAGGCCACCTCGCCGGAGACGAGGCTGGCCTTGCAACTGCCGCAGACTCCGGCAAGGCAGGAATACGGCAGGGCCAGGCCGGCGCGCTGCGCGGCTTCGAGCACACTTTCGCCCGGCTGCACATCGAAGCGCTTGCCGCTGGCCTGCAGGGTAACGGTATGAATCACGCAGCGATCCGCTGGAATGACGCGCGATTGTCGCATGCGTCGGCGTGATCGGCGGGCAGGCTGATCCAGACAGGGCCGCTTCAGCCAGCGGCGGCCTGCGCCCTTCCGGCGCGCGCCGCGAACCGGTCTAATCGCCGCTTCGTTCCCTACGCGAGTCCGCCATGAGCCTCTGGAAGCAGCATACCGACCTCGCCACGATGAACAGCTGGAACGAGGGCACGGCAGGCCAGTCGCTTGGCATCCGCTTCACCGAGATCGGCCCGGACTTCCTGCGCGGCACCATGCCGGTCGACGCGCGCACGCGCCAGCCGTTCGGCCTGCTGCACGGCGGCGCGTCGGTGCTGCTGGCCGAAACGCTGGGCAGCCTCGCGGCAAATCTCTGCCTCGACCCGGCCGTGGAACTGGCGGTGGGCCTGGACATCAACGCCAACCACCTGCGTGCCGTGCAATCCGGCGAAGTCACCGGCACGGCCTCGCCGCTGCACATCGGCCGCACGACTCAGGTCTGGGAGATCCGCATCGTCACCGACACGAACGAGCTGTGCTGCATCGCGCGCCTGACCATGGCGGTCGTGCCGCGCCGCGACCGGCGCGCGTGAGCGCGCTCGCCCCCTATGCGGACCTGAATCCGGAGCGCGTACTGGCCGCGGTCGAGGCGCTGGGCCTGTACACCGACGGCCGCCTGCTCGCGCTCAACAGCTATGAGAATCGCGTCTACCAGGTCGGCATCGAGGACGCGGCACCGGTCGTGGCCAAGTTCTACCGACCTGGACGCTGGTCCGACGCGGCCATCGCTGAGGAGCACGCATTCGCGGCCGAACTGGCCGCGGCCGAATTGCCAGTGGTCGCGCCGCTGGTGCTCCACGGCCGCAGCCTGCACACGACCGGCCTGCACCGCCTTGCGCTGTACCCACGCCGCGGTGGTCGCGCGCCGCAGCTGGAATCAGCCGAGCACCTGCAGTGGATGGGCCGGCTCATCGCGCGCATCCACGGCATCGGCGCGCGGCAGCGCTTCGCCGCGCGCGGCGCGATCGACCTCGCCACGTTCCTGCATGCACCGGCCGCGGCGGTACTGGCCTCGCCGCTGTTGCCGCCGACTTCAGCAGCGCGCTATCGCAGCGCCATCGCCGCGCTGGACACGCCGTTGCAGCAGCGCTTCGATGCAATCCAGCCGCAGTACCTGCGCCTGCACGGTGACTGCCATCCGGGCAACGTGCTGTGGACCGATCACGGCCCGCACTTCGTCGACCTGGACGATGCGCGCCTGGGTCCGGCGGTGCAGGATCTGTGGATGCTGGCCAACGACCCGCGCGCGCTCGACCTCCTGCTCGAAGGCTATGCGGAGTTCCGCGATTTCAATCCGGCCGAGCTCGCTCTGGTCGAGCCGTTGCGCACGCTGCGCCAGGTGCACTGGGCTGGCTGGATCGCGCAGCGCTGGCACGACCCTGCTTTTCCGCACGCCTTCGCGTTCGTCGGCGAGGCACGCTGGTGGGAACAGCACATCGCCGATCTCAACGAGGCGGCGTTGCGGCTGCAGGAATAATTAACAGGTTGTCGAGAAAGGGGCGGAAGCCCCTTTATCAATCGCTTACGCGATCGACGTCACCCTTCCCGAGTAGATCGCTTACACGATCTACTCTCGGGCGATCCATTCCGGATCGCGTTAGCCGGCGGTTTCTCAACAGCCTGCTAGACGCAACGCGCTTTCATTGGCGCAGTCTGGCGCGCTTGGTTAACCTTGCACCGATGAATGCCGCCGCCGATACCGCTGTGACCGCCGCTCGCCCCGATCGCCTGCGCCCGCTGCGGTACCTGTGGCGCTCTCCGGTACTGCTGGTTCATCTGCTGATCGCGCTGCCGCTTGCGCTGATGGTGATCAACCCGCTGGGCGCGCGCCTGCGCATCGGCGGCCAGCGCCTGGACCACTGGATGACCTCCTGGTGGTCGCGCTGGCTCGTACGCATCTTCGGATTTCGCATACGCCGCTTCGGGGAACCTCAGCCGGGCGCCGTTCTGTTCGTCGCCAATCACGTTTCCTGGCTCGACATCGAACTGCTTCACAGCCAGACCTTCCTGTGCTTCGTGGCCAAGGCCGAGATCGGGCGCTGGCCGCTGATCGGCTGGCTCGCAGCGCGCGCCGGCACCATCTATCACCAGCGCGGCAGCGGTCATTCGCTGGCCGCGGTCATGCAGCGCGTGGTCGAGCGGCTGCGCGACGGCCTGCCGGTCGGGGTGTTCCCCGAAGGCGGCACTGGCGCGGGCGACCGCGTGCGCACGTTCCACGCGCGCATCTTTCAGGTTGCGGTCGACGCGGCAGTGCCGGTGCAGCCGGTCGCGCTGCGCTACGGCAACGACGGACGCCAGGATCTGGCCGTGCCGTTCGGTCCGGGCGAGAGTTTCGTCGGCAATTTCCTGCGCGTGCTGGGCGGACCTGGCATGACGGCCGAAGTGCATTTCTGTACGCCGATACCGGTCAGCGGCGAAGAGGGCCGCCGCCGTATTGCGGAGCGTGCGCGCGGCGAAATCTGCGTCGCGCTCGGCCTGCCCGAGACGAACGAACGTAGCGGCAGCGCCGCCGAGGACTGATTCCATCACTGCCGACCGCGAGCCCATCCCACCTGTGCGTGCCACCGATTTCCGTCCCCACCGCCTGCTGCGCAATGCGCACATACAGTCCGTGCTGGCCTCCAGCGGCATGCGCCGCTGGCTGTTCCGCAAGCGGCGCGCACTGCTGGAGGCACAGTCGATCGAGCTGATCCTCGATTGCGGCGACGGTGTGCGCCTGCAGGGCTTCCACTCGCCGCAGCAGGTGCGCGAAGAGGCGCGCGGCCTGGTGGTGCTGCTGCACGGCTGGGAAGGCAGCGTACAGTCGAGCTACCTGCTGCATACCGGCGCGCGGCTGCTCGCCGAGGGCTGGGACGTGTTCCGGCTCAACTTCCGCGATCACGGCCAGACGCATCACCTGAATCCGGAGATGTTCCATTCCTGCCGCCTCGACGAAGTTGTTGGCGCGCTGCAGGAGATCGCGCGCCGTTATGCGCCGCAGAAACTGGTCCTCGTCGGATTCTCGCTCGGTGGCAACTTCGCGCTGCGCGTCGCGCTGCGCGCGCCGGCCGTTGCGCTGCCACTGAGCTACGCGCTCGCGGTCTGTCCGGCCGTGCACCCGCCCGACATCCTCAGCGCAATCGAGCGGGCGCCCTGGTTCTACCACGCGTATTTCATGCTCAAGTGGCGCGAATCCCTGCGCCGCAAGCAGCGCCTGTTTCCCGAGGCCGCGCGCTTCAGCCGCTCCGAACTCGGCGCCTCGATGCGCCAGCTGACCGCAACGATGGTCGAGCGGCACACCGACTTCGGCACGCTGGACGCCTACCTGGACGGCTATTCCATCGCCGGCGACCGGCTTGCCGATCTGGCCGTGCCGGCGACGATCCTGACCGCCTCGGACGACCCCATCATCCCGGTGGAAGGCTTCCACCAGCTCCGGCTGTCGGCGAGCACCGAGCTGGAAATCGCGCCGTCCGGCGGGCATTGCGGCTTCATCCGCGACTTCAGCCTGCATAGCTGGACCGAGGATTTCATCGCCGAGCGGCTGGGCCGGCTCGCGGCCTGAGGCAGTCGGTGCGTCGATTCTTCAACGCCGCCGACCGGTCCCGGCGTTGAATTTCGAAGCCGGACCGGCAAGCCGCTATGACACCTTTCGGAAACCCGCGGCCGCGCTGTGCAGGCGCGTTGCCCCAGTTGGCGGGGTGCGGAACGCCGCCGCCGCCGCGAGGCGTCAGCGCGGCGGCTGCGGCATAATCGGCGGCTCGCGCCCGCGCGCCCGTTCTCCTCGAAGTGGATCCCCATGCTGCAAGAACTTGCCCGACTGCACTCCGAAGGCCGTCTCGACGAGGCGGAATCCGGCTACCGCGCCGTGCTCGCCAGCGAGCCAGACAATGTCGATGCGCTGCACCTGCTCGGCGTGCTGCGGCGCCAGTGCCAGGACCTGGCCGGGGCGCGCCAGCTACTGGACCAGGCGCGCCGCCTCGCGCCGGACCGCGGCGATGTCGCGCTCGAACTGGCCGGCCTGTATTTCCTGGAGCAAGATCGGGTCGGCGCGCGTGCGCTGATCGAAGACACCATCCGGCGCAATCCCAACCAGCCCGGCGCACACACGCTTCTTGCGCGCATCGCCATCGTCGACAACGACCTGGCCAAGGCCGAATCCCTGTTCCGCACCGCGTTGCGTTCCGACGAGAACGATGCCCACGCGATCTCCGGCCTGGGCCGGCTGCTGCTCGATAGCGGTGACGTCGACAGGGCGCTGGCCTACCTGAGCCGCGCGACCGAACTCGCCCCCAAGGACGCCGGCATGCAGTTCGCGCTGGCCCGCGCCCTGGTCCTGCGCGGCAACCGCGCATTCGGCGAGCAGGCCGCGCGCAACGCGCTGGCCCTGGCGCCCGAACTGCACGGCGCGCGGTACCTGCTGGGCCAGGTGCTGCTCGAAGACGGCAAGATCGAAGAGGCACAGGCCGCGTTCGCGGTGCTCAGTGAAGCGCCGGGCTTCCAGGGCATAGCGCGTTTCGGCCTCGGCGACGTGGCGCGCCACCAGCGCCGTCTCGACCAGGCGATCGAGCACTATCGCGCCGGCCTGGCCCTGCAGCCTGATCAGGTGCGTGCGGTGCAGCTGCTCGGCAGCTGCCTGGTTTCCGCCGCGCGCGAGGATGAAGCGCTGCAGCTATACGGCGAATTCCTGCAACACCACCCGGAAACGGTGGCGATCGAGGCGGCACTCGGCGAATTGCTTGGCCAGCTCGGCGACGAAGCCAGCGCACTCGCGGTCTGGCAGCGTCTCGCCCAGCGCCGGCCGAACGATCCGGTGCCGCTCGCGCGCATGGCGCTGCTGCTTGAGCGCATCGGTGATACCGCCGGCGCCGACACGCTAGCGGAACGGGTCGCGTTGGCGTTGCCGGACGATCCGGAACTGATCCTGCTGCGTTCGCGCTCGGCCCAGCGCGAAGGCCGCGACGCCGATGCGGTAGCGCTGCTCGACTCGCTGCGCTCGCTTACGCTCGCGCCGCTGCAGGTGATGCAGGCCGCGCACCAGTTCGGCATCCTTGCCGACCGCCGCAACGAGGTGCATATCGCCGCACCGGCGTGGCTCGAATCCCAATCCACGCTGCCGGCGCAGATCCACGAACAGGCGCCGCTGCCCGCGACGTTCGCGCAGGCACTGGCCGCAACGGCGCCGGCGGCGCTCGCGAACCCGCCGATCTTCCTGGTCGGCCTGCCCGGTAGCATGGTCGAGCGTGTCGCGGCGCTGCTGCACCAGCAGTCCGGCGTGAAGCTTCTGCGCGACCGCGCGTTCGCACCGATGCGCCGGGACGCGTTTTCCGAACCTGACTTCGCACGCTGGAATGACGGCATCGATGCGGCGACCGCCCAGGCCGTGCACGACGAATGGCTCGCCCAGGCTCAGCGCCTTGGCGCGGATGGGACGGCGCGCACCGTCGACTGGCTGGTGCGCTGGGACGCGCGCTTCCTGCCGCTGATCCGCCAGGCATTCCCGGGCGCGAGCATCGTCATCGTCGAACGGGATCCGCGCGACCTGCTGCTGAACTGGCTCGCCTATGGCTGGATGCCCGGCTTCGCCCTGCACGATCCACTCGCCGCAGCGCGCTGGCTCAATGCAGCCAATCAGCATCTTGCCGCGTGCGACACGGTGGACGGCCTGCGCGTGCTGCGTGTCAACGCCGACGCGGTGCTGGCCGACCCGGTCGGCCAGGGCGCGGCGCTGGCGCAGCTGATGGGCCAGACCGAGCTCGCCGCCGGAGCGGTGCAGCGCGGCCTGGGCGGACTGTCGATCGGCCTTGCACCGGGTCGCTGGCAAGCCTATACGGAAGTATTGGCGGCGCCGTTCGCCGAACTCGCGCTGCCGCGCTGACCGCCCAGGCCGAGACCGCCCCCGCATGAATGCACCCGCCAGCCCGCCGCCGGTCCTGCAGGCGCAGATCACAGCGGCGCGCACCGCCGCCGCGCAAGGTCGCATTGCCGAAGCGGAGCAGCTGTTCCTGCGCATCGTCGAATCCGTACCGGATCTGCCCGATGCGCTGAATTTCCTCGGTATGTGCGCGCTCGCGCGACAGCAGATCGAACCGGCCATCGCCCTGCTGGAGCGCGCGCGCCGCGTGGCGCCGGACGATGAGGAAACCCTGAAGAATCTCGGCCAGGCCTATCGCCGTGCGGGCAGGCTGGACGACGCCGTGACCGAGCTGCGCGCGGCGGTCGCACGCGCGCCGGACTATTTCCTCGCGCGCTTTCATCTGGCGGCGGTGCTGCAGCAGCTGCAGCGTGACGACGAGGCGATGCCGGAGTATTTCCGCGCGCTGCGTAGTGCACAGGAACGCGGCGAATGGCTCAACGAGGCGAGCACGCCGCCGGGGCTGCGCGAGCCCGTGCTCGCGGCCATGCGCTATGTCGATCAGGGCCGGCACGCCCTGTTCGACGGCGCCATTGCGCCGCTGCGCGCCCGCTTCGGCGCCGAGGCGATGCGCCGCGTGGAAGCGGCGCTGGCGATCTACCTCGGTGAGCGACCGGCGCTGTACCCCGATCCGGCGCAACGGCCGCTGTTCCTGTTTTTTCCGGACATCGCCTCGCAGGGCTATTACGAACGCGCGCGGTTTCCGTGGCTGGAGGCGCTCGAAGCGCAGACCGACGCGATCCGCCTCGAACTCGTCAATCTGCTCGCCGCCGAGCACCGCTTCGAACCGTTCCTGCGCATAGATTCCGAGGCGCGTGTCGAGGACTATCTGCGCGGTCCCGACGGTCAGTCGGCCTGGACCGGTTTCTTCTTCTACCGTCACGGTGAGCGTCGCGAAGACAACTGTGCGCGCTGTCCGATCACCACCGCCGTGCTCGACGCGCTGCCGATCGTGCGCATTCGCGAGCATGCACCGGAAGTCCTGTTTTCGCTGCTGACACCCGGCGCGCACATCCTGCCGCATCGCGGTGTCACCAATACACGTCTGGTCACGCACCTGCCGCTGATCGTGCCCGAGCACTGCGCGCTGCGCGTGGGCGGCATCGACCACGTCTGGCAGGAAGGCCGCTGCGTGGTGTTCGACGACACCTATGAGCACGAGGCCTGGAATCGCAGCGACCGCACACGCGTCGTGCTGATCCTCGATACCTGGCACCCGGACCTGACCGGCCCCGAGCGCGAGGCGCTGACTGCGCTGGTCGGCGTGATCGGCGACTTCAACCAGAAGGTGGGCGTGCGCTGACGCGTGCTATCCGCGCGACGCGCACCGCGATGGGCGTTGCCGGTTTTACTGGCTTTAACCCAGCCCGTACGACTTGCGCTTGCGGTACAGCGTCGACGCGTCGATGCCCAGGTGCTTGGCGGCGACGTCGAGCGTCGGCGTGGCGCCGAGCACGGCTTCGATGTGGGCGCGTTCCAGCTGTTCGATCGTGACCGGATCGCCGGCGCGCGGCGTGGCGCTGGCGAGGCTCGCGGCGGCGACGCCCGAAGCCGCAAACGGCAGGTGCTCATAGGCGATTTCCTCGCCCGCGCACAGGATCACGGCCCGTTCGATCGCGTTCGCGAGCTCGCGCACGTTGCCGGGCCAGGAATACGCGAGCAGCGCGTTGCGCGCCGTGTCGGTGAAGCGCCGCGCGGGCCGGCGATAGCGGGCGACGAGACTCGTCAGCAGCTTGTTGGCAATGTTGAGGATGTCTTCCGGGCGTTCGCGCAGCGCCGGCACGGTCAGCGAAATCACGTTGAGGCGGTAGTACAGGTCGTTGCGGAAGGTGCCTTCGATCACGGCGGTCGCAAGGTCGCGATTGGTCGCGGCGATCAGGCGCACATCGGCCACGCGCGTGCGCGGGTCGCCGACACGCTCGTACTCGCGGTCCTGCAGGAAGCGCAGGAATTTCGGCTGCAGCGACAGCGGAAATTCGCCGATTTCGTCGAGGAACAGCGTACCGCCTTCGGCCACCTGTACGCGGCCCTGGCGATGATCGTGGGCGCCGGTGAAAGCGCCCTTGACGTGACCGAACAGTTCGCTTTCCAGCAGATCCGCCGACAGCGACGGACAGTTCACGGTCGCGAAGGCGGCCTTGCGTCGCATACTCCACAAGTGGATGTTGCGCGCCAGTACATTCTTGCCCGTGCCGCTTTCGCCGAGGATCAGCACGGTCGCATCGGTATCCGCCGCCTGCCGCGCCATTTCCAGCAGCCGGCTCATGGCCGGGTTGGTGCTGTCGAGCAGATCCGGCAGCGACTCGGCGCGTGAGGACTCCAGCTCGTCAATGCGCCGTTCCATGCGCCGGGCCTGGATCTGCTGTGCGACCGCGTGCAGCAGCTTTTCCGGCTCGCAGGGTTTGATCAGGTAGTCAGCGGCCCCGGCGCGCATGGCGGTCACCGCGATCGCCGCGTCCGACTCGGCCGTGGCCATGATCACGCGCATCCACGGCGCCGCGGCGCGCAGTTGCGGCAACAGGTCCAGGCCGAACTCTTCACCGATGTGCAGATCGAGGATGCAGACGTCGAACACGCTGCGCGCGACCGCGGCCAGGGCCGAACCCGTGTTCGGCGCCGTATTCACCTGATAGCCCTCGTCCTCCAGGCAGAGGCGGAAGTTGCGCAGCACCGTGGCGTCGTCGTCGATCAGCAGTACGCGTTCACGGGGAGTAGCGGTTTCGTTCATTGCGATCCCATGGGTAAAGCCATTGCAGTCTGCACGGGCACCTGGCGCTTTCCTGCAATCCGCCCCCAGCGAGGTCGTGCGGGCAAAGTCCAAGGCCATGAAATATGGCCAGAAAATTCCGCGGCTCCGGATGGCACGCGGATTGACTGTATAGCTTCGACCGCGGCGGCATTGGCGTGCGACGCGGAAAGCAAGCCCAAGGAGATAACCCATGTTGCATTACGCCGTTGTGTTTTTGGTCGTCGCCCTGATCGCGGCGGTGCTGGGTTTCGGCGGTATCGCCGGCGCCGCCGCAGGCATCGCCAAGATCCTGTTCTTCGTGTTCCTCGTGCTGTTCGTGATCTCGCTGATCGCTGGCCGCCGCGTCTAGTCATTACGGTCGGCGTCCCTGACCGGACGCCCGGCCGCATCGGATGGCGGCCCGACCACCCTGCAGAACCAAGGAGAAATCCATGAGCACCACCAGCAACCTCAAAGACCTCATCGAGCTGTTGAACGACGGTGAAAAGTTCTACAGCGAAGCCGCGACGAAGGTGAAGGTTCCGGCGTACGCCCATCTTTTCCAGCGCATGGCGCAGCAGAAGAAGGCGATCGCGAGCGACTTGTCGGCGCATCTGGCCTCGCACGGCGCGACTGCTCCGGAACGCGGCACGCTGCTCGGTTCGCTGCGGAAGTTCTACGCCGACGTACGCGCCAGCATGAGCAGCGACGCCGAATCGATCTATGTCGCCCAGCTGGAACAGACCGAGGATCGCATCCTCGAAGCATTCCGCGACGAGCTGACGCAGAGCGAGGACATGGAATTGCGCCGCGTCGCCGAGCGTCACTATCCGGACATCAAGCGCACGCACGACGAAATGCGCGACCTCAAGCACCGTCTGGCGGCTTGAGCCGTCCTAACACAATCTGATCCACATCTTCACAAGGAGCTGTCATGAACCAGGACATCATCAAGGGCAAGTGGAAACAACTGACCGGCCGGGCCAAGGTGCAGTGGAACAAACTCACCGACGACGATCTCGGCATAGCCGACGGTCATCGTGAATACCTGGTTGGCAAGCTGCAGGAACGCTACGGATGGGCCAAGGACGAGGCCGAGAAGCAGGTCAAGGACTTCGAAAGCCGCGTGTAGCAGAACCCAGGCGCGTGCAGGACGCACGCAGCACCCGGTGTAGAAGGTGTAGACGCTGTTCCTGTCGTCGCTGCCGCGTTCCAACGGCGTGAAGCACGACAGGCACAGGGCAGACCGCCGCAAGGCGGTCCGCAAGGAAGCACTATCTGGGACATGGACGTCGATTTCCCCAAGCGGACCGGTCAGGTTTTAACTTCCCCATCGACCGGTCCAGCACCGCTGTGAAGCGGCGCAGCACCCGCCCACCCCAAGGGGCGCACGTGCGAGTCCAGAGCGGCGACGCTCCCCTGCGTCGCCGTTTTTTTGCGTCGCGCGCGACCCCGAGGCGTGATCAGAACCGCCGGCGACAGCTCGCGTACCACTACCGGCCCGGCACGTCGTAGGCGGCGAGGAACGAATTGAACGGCGTGGACTACGCGACCCGTGGGTCGCGATCGAACCCAGTCGACCGCGTCGCGCTGAGCCCGGCGCGGTCGCGTCGTTCCCGACCCCGCTCGACCATCACCACAACCGGCCTGGCCACGGGCGCGGTCTACTGCTTCCGGAAATTCGTCCGTGTCGGTGAGTAGCCGACGGCGCGGTTCGTGCTCATTGATGTATTTGTCGCTTTGTTGCTATGGCCGGCAGGCAGAGCGGCGCGCGCCGCTCTCGAAACCGGTCGTCCCGGCTCAGCGCCCTACGGCTGCGCCGACTGCGCCAGCGGCAGTTCGAACGCGAACACACTGCCGCCGCCGGCACGCGGTTCGAACCAGAGATAACCGCCCATCTGCTCAATATCGTCGCGCGCGATGGCCAGCCCCAGGCCGGTGGAAAGAGTTTCGTCCGCGTCGATGTCGACATGCGCGATGCGCGCGAAGCGCTGGAACAGCTTGGCCCGCTCCGACGCCGGAATGCCCGGGCCGCGATCCATCACGAACACGCGTGCGTAGCCCGGCCGGTCCGAATCCAGCTGCACGTCGATGCTGGAACCCGGCGGCGCGTAGCGGATCGCGTTGCTGAGCAGGTTCTGCAGCACGTTGCGCAGCGCGGCCGGATCGCCCTGCGCCGCGAGCGGCCGGCCGCCGCGGACCAGGCGCACGCAGCGCGCCTCGGCCGCAGCCTGCTGCCGCGCGATCGCGCGATCGACGATCTGGCCGAGATCGACCATGGCGGAATCCAGTGCACGCACCCGCTCGATCGAAGCCCGGCGCTGCAGGAAGCGCTGTACGAACTCGATCGCCTCGTCGCAGCAGCTCACGATATCGTCCACCAGGCCCGCCTGTCGTTCCGGCGTGATCGAGGGCCGGCGCATCATCTGTGCGGCGAAGCGGATGTTGGAGATCGGGTTTTTCAGGTCGTGCGCGACGATCGCGGTGACGTCGTC
>JAAFHE010000189.1:0-6609 GCA_013298265.1 Lysobacterales bacterium
CTTCCCCAGACGCAGCTGCGGTTCCAATTGCACCGCAGCGGCCTGGAATTGCGGTGCCATGGTCAGGCAAGGGCCGCACCAGGGCGCCCAGAAATCGACGAGCAGCGGCAGTTCGGCACGGCCGGCGTGGATGTCGAAACTGGCTGCATCGAGCGCGACCGGATGCGCGTCGAACAGGCGCTTGCCGCAGCGACCGCAGACCGGCGCTTCGGTCAGCCGCGTCCGCGGTACGCGGTTGAGCGTGTGGCAGTGCGGACACGCCACCAGCAGGGCTTCACTCATCGGATTCTCCTTACAGGCCCGGCACGTGGGCAGACGCCAGTGCCGCGTGCCCACCATGTGTGGTGTCGATGGGGCGTCGACAAGGCTGGCCGGGCGCTGCGCCCCGAACATCTGCAAGCGGTCTCAAGGCCCGCTCGGCATATCGCACCGGCCTGCGCCTGATCGCGCGCGTGCCGGCACCGATGAAAACAGACGACTGATTCGCATCCGTTCCGGCCCGCGCGCGCCGATCCGGTGACTGTGCGACAATCGCCGGTCAACTTCGACCCCAAGGATCCGCCCATGAAACGTGCACGCGCCCGTCGTCGCAAGAACCGCCTCCGCAGCGCCCTGCGTTCGCGCGCCAAGCTGTAAGTCTTCGCAAGACCCGCCGACCCGGACCCTCTGTCCAGGTCGGCTTTTTTTTGCCCGGACGATCCGATCGCGAAGCGACCCGGAACGCGCGGCCATTTTCCGTGGGGTCACGTTCGCGAGCCGGTCGATCGTCCCCGCTGCGCGCCCGCCCCCTTGCGGGCCGGCCCCGCTCGCGCCACTACCGTTATCGGCTGCGGTCACCCTGACCGTCACGCAGTGCTGCACGGGTGCATCCGGAATGGCCTCGGCTGCGTACGACTTCACGTCCCGGCAGCGCGGTACCTATCGGTGGATCCACTCGACAATCCTCGCCACTGGCTCCGAACGTGGTTTCGTCGCGGCCTTTCCGGTCTGTGCATGGCGCCGTGGATGGTCGCCGCCGGCGCATCGGAAGACGTGCAGCGCCACGACGGTATCGCGTACCGTCGCGGCAGCGAGGACGTGGTCTATCGGGAATCGCATTGGCGCTACCGGGAAGCCGGGCAGCCGCGCCGGCTCGTGCTCTACCGCTGCGCCGACGGCCAGCCGTTCGCGCGCAAGCAATTGTCCGGCGCCGCCGACACGGCGGCGCCGGATTTCGACTTCGTCGACGAGCGCGATGGCTACCGCGAAGGTGTGCGGCGCAGCGCAGGCGCGCGCGAGGTGTACTGGCAGCCCTCTGCCGCCAGTCCGGAGCAGAGAGAGTCGGTGAATCTCGGTGCCGACGCGGTCGTGGATGCCGGTTTCGATGCGTTCATACGCACGAACTGGACGGAACTGGTCGAAGACCGGCCGCAGATGGCGACGTTCCTGCTCCCCAGCGATTTCAATTTCCTGCAGTTGGTCGTACGCAAGACCTCGACCTCCGGGGATGGGTCGACCACGCAGTTCTCCCTGCGCGCCGCAGCCTGGTACGCGTTCGCGCTGCCGGAAATCACCCTGACCTACCGCAATAGTGACCAGCGGCTTGTGCGCTTTGCCGGCATCAGCACGATCCGCGACGAGCGCGGCAGGCGCCAGTCGGTAGACGTCGTGTTTCCGCCAGACCAGGAGGCCGTCGCGACCTCACCGGCCGAGGTCGCGGCGGCGCAGTCGGCGCAGCTCGCCACGCGGTGCAGCGGCTGATGGCGACACGGCCAGATTCTGCGCAGCGACGGCGTTCGCCCCGCAACCGCAGCGCCCGTTGCCATGGCCGCATCGCATCGCACACGGCACCGCTATCGGCCACCCAAACACACCGGGAAATCTGACCATGCGCTTCTGGTTCAACCTGCTGGGCTATCAGGCGGTCTGGTTCGCAGCCGTGCTCGGCGCTGCACGCGGGCAGACATGGCCCGCGCTGGTCGCCGCCACGCTGTTCGCGCTGGTGCACTTCAGTCTGCCCGGATCCCGCCGCGCCGACGCGCAACTGCTGCTGTGCGCACTGGCAGCAGGCGCGCTGATGGACGGCGGGCTCGCCGCGAGCGGCTGGCTGGTCTATGCGGCCTCAGCGCCAAGCTGGCCGCCGCTGTGGATCCTCGCGATCTGGGCCGCGTTCGCGCTGACCCTCAACCATTCGCTGGCTTATTTGCAGACCCATCCGCTGGCGGCGGTGCTACTCGGCGCCAGCGGCGGGCCGCTCGCGTATCTTGGCGCCCAGCGCCTCCAGGCGGTCGTGTTCGCGGCGCCGGACTGGCGCGCCATCGCGGCGCTGTCTCTGGCCTGGGCCCTCGCATTGCCCGCGCTGATGCAGCTAGCGCGCCGCTGGCGCCGCAGCGACCGCGAACAGAAGGTTGCCCTGCCCGATCACGGAGAATCACGATGACACTGAAAATCGCTGCGACTGCGCTGTGCCTGCTCCTGCTGAGCGGCTGCGCCGCACGCCCAGTAACGATACGCGCCGTCGAGCACGTCGATCTTCCGCGCTTCATGGGCGACTGGTACGTGATCGCGCATATCCCAAGCCGTACGGAACGGAACGCCCACAACGCGATCGAGAACTACGCGCTGGCGAGCGACGGTTCGATTGCGACGACCTACCGCTATCGCAACACACCCGACGGCCCGCTGCGAATCATGCGGCCGAAAGGGACGGTGGTCCCGGATACCGGCAACGCCGTCTGGGGCATGCAGTTCATCTGGCCGATCCGTGCTGAATACGTCGTGTCCTACCTTGCTCCCGACTACCAGCAGACCATCATCGGCCGCAGCGCGCTCGACTACGCGTGGATCATGGCACGCACGCCGTCGCTGCCCGAGGCGCGCTACGCCGAACTCCTGCGTGAACTTGCGGACCTTGGCTATTCGCCGGATCGCGTCCGGCGCGTGCCACAGCAGTGGCCGGAAAACGCCGACACGGCAACGGGCCGTCAGTGAAGCGAAAAAAGTTAATTATTAAATAAATGTAATTTCATAATATCGACATTCGTCGATATTTCGCCCCAGCAGCACTTGCGGACTCACCGGCCGCAGCGTACGGTGAGCGAAGAGACACGCACACGGTCCTTCGCCGTTGCGCAGCAGGCATCCCGTTGTTCGCGGATAACCGGATCCTGCTGAGCAGCTATCGCGCGCACGACATTCCTCACGACGCGGGCGAACACAGTCATCACTTCTTCGAGAACCCGACGGTTCGCTGTCACACGTCTGTTCACGATTCCAGCACTGGCCCTCCTACCCACCGCTACGGCAATGGACGCGGCAGTGGCCACCGCAACAGAACCCGCCGCCGAGTAGATGCGCCGGCTACGCCGCGGCATGCCGTGAACCCGAAACCACACTCGCAGCGCGGCGTCGACTGAGCCATTCCCACGATGCCACCCGACGCACGACGCCGTAGTCGCTGCGGCCGCACGAGTCTTGCCCGCAGGAGTGCCCGGCGTTGCTGATAGCGCAGCGCCGGGCTGCCGACAGATCCGCTCTACCGCGCGATGGCCAGGTCCCAGGCTTCGCCCTGCCCCACCTGCAATCCGCACCGACCTGCAAGGACACCGGTGAACGATTTGCTCAGAACGATCCGCGACAGACTCGTCACGCTGCTGGCCAGCGCACGCTACAAGGCACGCCGCAGCCAGGTCGCCGAGTCGCCGCTGCGCGCCGAGCTGTTCAGCGCCGACCAGATGGAGGAACACGGCCACACGCTAGCCGCGTTCCACCGGGTACAGCCCGGACGTGGCCGCAACCGCCTGCTCGCGCGACTCGACGAGAACGAAGCCGTACTCGTCAGCACCTGCGCACTGCTCTCGACCGCAATTCGCGAGAACCGCCGCGTCACGCCGGCGAGCGAATGGCTGCTCGACAACTACTACCTCATCGACGAACACCTGCGTACCGCGAGGCTGCACTTTCCGAAAGGCTATAGTTTTCAATTGCCGCGTCTGGCCAATGGCATGTCGGCCGGATTGCCACGCATCTACGACATCGCGCTGAGCGCGATCTCCCACGGCGACGGCCGCTTCGATCAGGACAGCCTGCACCGCTTCGTCGCCGCCTACCAGCGCACGGCGCCGCTGAGCCTCGGCGAGCTATGGGCGATTCCGATCATGCTGCGCCTGGCCCTGATCGAGAACCTGCGCCGCGTCGCCACGCGCGTGACGCAGGACCGGCACCATCGCGATCTCGCCGCCGCCTGGGGCGAGAGCATGGCCGAGATCGTCGCGCACGACCCCAAGAGTCTCATCCTCGCCGTCGCCGACATGGCCCGTTCGGATCCGCCGGCGAGCAGCTCCTTCGTCGCCGAGCTGATGCAGCGCCTGCAAAACCAGAGTGCCTCACTGGCGCTGCCGGTGTCGTGGCTGGAACAGCGCCTGGCCGAAGCCGGCGTCACGATCGAGCAACTGGTGCAGTCGGAAAACCAGCAGCAGGCTGCCGACCAGATGTCGATCAGCAACAGCATCGGCAGCCTGCGCCTGCTGCTGTCGACCGACTGGCGCGCCTTCGTCGAAGGGCTCAGACAGATCGAGGCCATCCTCGCGACCGATCCGGCCGACATCTACGCGGACATGAGCTTCACGACGCGCGACGCCTATCGCCATGTGGTCGAGCGCGTTGCGCGCAAGGCCGCGCGGGCCGAAGCGGAAGTCGCCGACCTGGCGGTGAAGCTGGCCACAGCCGCGGCGCACGCCGGCGCACCGGATTCGCCGCAGGCGCACGTCGGCTACTACCTCGTCGATGCGGGCCGGGCGATGCTGGAACGCGGCGTCGGCCTGCGCCCTAGCCTTCAACGCGTGCCGACGTCGATCTACCTCGGCATCATCGTACTGCTGACCGCCGCCTTTTCCGCGGCGATGCTGGGGCTGCCGGGCCTGACACTCCCGCTGTACTGGAACATCGGGCTCGGCCTGCTGCTCGCCACCGCGGCGAGCCAGCTCGGCGTTGTCATGGCGAATTGGCTTGCCGGATTCGCTGCCGCGCCGCAATTGCTGCCGCGCATGGACTATTCCCGCGGCATTCCCGCCGAAGCGACCGCGTTGGTCGTCGTGCCGACCCTGCTCAGCGACACGGATGCGGCACAGGAAGAAGTCGACGATCTCGAAATCCGCTATCTCGCCAACCGCGCCGACCGTCTTCACTTCGCGCTGCTCAGCGATTTCCCCGATGCGGATTGCGAGCACACGCCCGCCGATGCAGCGATCATCGCCGTCGCCACTAGCGGGATCGAACGCCTCAACCAGCGCTATGCCGACGGCGATTCGCGCTTCTTCCTGCTGCACCGACCGCGCCGCTGGAACGCCGGCGAGGGCGCGTGGATCGGCGAGGAACGCAAGCGCGGCAAGCTCGGCGACCTCAACGCGCTACTGCGCGGCGACGCCGGCCAGCGCTTCTCGAGCGTCGTTGGCGACCTCGCACAGCTACGCAGCGTGCGCTACGTGATCACACTCGACGCGGACACACGCCTGCCGCACGACATCGCGCGCAAGCTCGTCGCCACCATTCACCATCCGCTCAACCGCGCACGCTTCGATCCTGCCTGCGGCCGCGTCGTGTCCGGTTACGGCATCCTGCAGCCGCGCGTCGGCACGACCTTGCCGCTGGCCGGCGCGTCGGCCTACGCAACGCTGTTCGGCGGTGATGCGGGGATAGATCCGTATACGCGCGCGGTATCGGATGTGTACCAGGATCTGTTCGGCGAAGGCTCGTTCACGGGCAAGGGCATCTACGATGTCGATGCGTTTGAACAGGCGCTGTCGCACCGGCTGCCCGACAACCGCATCCTGAGCCACGACCTGCTCGAAGGTTGCTACGCCCGCGCCGGCCTGACCAGCGATGTGGCGGTGTTCGAGAGTTTTCCGCAAAGCTATCGCGCCGACATCAGACGGCGGCATCGCTGGATACGCGGCGACTGGCAGATCGCGCAGTGGATGCTGCCGCACGTGCCGCTCGCCGACGGCGGTACGGAAAAAAATCCGCTGTCCGCGCTATCGCGCTGGAAAGTGTTCGACAACCTGCGCCGCAACCTCGCCGTGCCGGCGCAGTTCCTGCTGTTCGTGCTGGGCTGGCTGCTGCTGCCGGGAGCCGTCGGCTGGACCATCGGCGTGGCGCTGCTGACGTACGCACCCGTGCCGGTGGAAGTGTTGTTCGCGGCGCTGCGCAAACCGTCCGACGCGCGCTGGCGCGCGCATCTGAAATACGTCGCTGCCAGTACCGGCAAGCGCCTGGGTCAATGCCTGTTCTCGCTCGCGTGCCTGCCGTTCGAGGCCGCGGTCACGCTCGACGCGATAGCCCGCACGCTGTGGCGCCGGCATGTGTCGCGCCGACACCTGCTGGAATGGACGCCGTCGAGCGTGGTGGAACGCGGCGGCGGCGACGGCCTCGCCGACCACTGGCGCCGCATGGCGATCGCTCCGCTGAGCGCGGCCGGCCTGACCGTCGCGCTGCTGCATTTGCAGCCGGGCGCCCTGCCTGCGGCACTGCCGATCCTGCTGCTGTGGGCGGTCGCGCCGTGGCTCGCCTGGCAGGCGAGCCGCGCACCGAATGCGGCGCAGGCGCGGCTGGATCCACGCCACGAACCGCTGC
>JAAFHE010000189.1:6619-7122 GCA_013298265.1 Lysobacterales bacterium
CGCTCGACAACTGGCTGCCGCCGGACAATTACCAGCAGTTACCCGGCGACGTCGTTGCGCACCGCACCTCGCCGACCAATATCGGCCTGAGCCTGCTCGCGGGCCTGGTCGCGCACGACTTCGGCTATCTGTCGCTGCGGCGCCTGCTGCAACGCACGCAGGCCACGTTCGACAGCCTGGACAGACTCGAACGCTATCGCGGCCATCTGCTCAACTGGTATGACACCCGCACGCTGGCGCCGCTGAATCCACGCTACGTGTCAACCGTCGACAGCGGCAATTTCGCCGGCCACCTGCTCACCTTGCGCCAGGGCCTGCTGGCACTGCGCTGCCACATGCCAGCGCAGGCGCGCGTATTCGACGGGTTGTACGACACCGCCCGCGTGCTGCACAGCCTCGCGCCGCCGGCACTGCAGGCCAGCGTCGGACATCTGCTGCGCGCGACCACGGCGACGGATCAGGCGCGGCAGGCCGGCGACGGCACGCTTGTCACCGAACTGACG
>JAAFHE010000190.1 GCA_013298265.1 Lysobacterales bacterium
TCTGCGCTGCTGGTTGCGGGTGCTGGAGGATTTCCGATGCGTACCCCTGAAAATACTGTCCGTTCGCTGCCCGATATTGCCACCGAAGCCCAGCCCCATCTGGCCGGCACGCTGGATTGGGTCGGTATGGGCGAGATCCAGGTGCCCGTCAGTATCGGCAATGCCGATGGTCGCACCGTACAGTCCGGCGCGCGCGTGACCGCGTTCGTGAATCTGACCCAGCCCGATGCGCGCGGCATCCATATGTCGCGGCTCTACCTGCATGTCGACAAGTCTCTGTCGAATGAGCCCCTGACGCCGTGCTCCCTGCGTCGCCTGCTCAAGGATTTCCTGGATTCGCACGCAGAGCTTTCTGATCGTGCGCTGGTCCGCATCGCGTTCGATCACTTGGTGCGCCGTCCGGCCCTGGTCAGCGACAACAGCGGCTGGAAGTCGTATCCGATCGTGCTAACGGCCCTGATGGAGCGCGGCCAGTTCAGCCTCGAGCTGGCGTATGAAGTGATCTATTCGAGTACTTGCCCCTGTTCCGCCGCGCTCGCGCGTCAGCTCATCCAGGAGCGTTTCGGCGAGGATTTCGCGCGTGGGCGCGCGCTGGACTACGATCAGGTAGTGGCCTGGCTTGGCAGCGAGCAGGGCATCTGCGCGACGCCGCATAGCCAGCGCAGCTCGGCCGAAATCCGCGTCAAGCTCGTGCAAGGCTTCGAGTTGCCCATCATCGAGCTGATCGATCGCGTCGAGAGTGCGTTGCGTACGCCGGTGCAGACGGCGGTCAAGCGCGTCGACGAGCAGGCCTTCGCGCGGCTCAACGGCGAGAACCTGATGTTCTGCGAAGACGCCGCGCGTCGGGCGCAGCACGCGTTGGCCGCGGATGAGCGCATCGTTGATTTCTGGGTACGCGCCTCGCACTACGAAAGCCTGCACCCACACAACGCCGTCGCTGTCGCGACCAAGGGTGTGGCCGGCGGCTACAGTGGCGGAATGGATCCGTTTGCGCCATTGCGGCGCTGATCGCGTGCAGGGTGGGGCTGCAACAAGGCTTGGCTGAGACAGGCATCGCCAGGGATCTTGCGGATATTGCGCGTTTGCGTTGCCGTCATTGCCCGATCTTTCTTTGCCTGTCGCGAAGTCTGCTGGCAAGCCACAAAGCGCAGCACGGCATCACTCATCGGCAAACCCTGTTTCCCCGAGGCTTGCTGCAAAGCCGCATTGCAAAAAGCGTTAACGTCAAGTAAAAATCGAGACGCCTGCGTTTGAAGGTTACAGCACACCGCGTGGGCGACGTCACAAGGGGACCGTGGCGGAATTGGGAAATACCGACAGTCACATCTGAAGTCCGTTTCACTGCCGCGCATCGGAGTCGTTGCAGTGTTGCTGCCTGTGCATTCTGTTGCGGCGAAAACGCTTTTCACGCAAACTACGTCGGCTTTCGTACAATTCCGATTTATGGATACTCGTTGGACGAAGGATTTTTGCTTTCTAGCTATGTCACGATCCGTACCACTCGTCTGGAACGGCGCAATCTGGCGCCGCGCTGTTGGGTGAATTGGGGAACGGTTGGACTTTGTCCGCCGTAGAGCACGCCTCTCGAGTAGGAGTATATAAATGTCAAGTCGTCACAATGTATTGTCCTGGGCGGTTCGTCACGCCCTGTTTGCCGGCGGTGCCGGTCTCGTCGGCCTCGCTCCAGTACTGGCATTTGCCCAGGCTCCGGCAGCAGACGAGGAAGCTGCGCAGCTCGAACGCATCGAAGTCACCGGTTCGCGCATCCGCAAGGTCGACCTCGAAACCGCCCAGCCCGTCCTCGTCATCGACCGTGCCGAGATCGAACGCCAGGGTTTCCAGTCGGTTTCAGACATCCTGCAGAACGTTTCCGCAACCGGTTCGCCGGCGATCAGCCGCGCGCAGCCGCTGTCGGCGGGTGAGTCTCCGGGCGGTTCGTTCATCAGCCTGCGCAACCTCGGTGCGGCGCGCACCCTGATCCTCGTCAACGGCAAGCGCCTGGGCATCAACACCAACGGCCTGCAGGACGTGACGACGATCCCGACGGCGATCATTCAGTCGATCGAAGTGCTCAAGGACGGCGCCTCGTCGATCTATGGCTCCGACGCGATCGGCGGCGTGGTCAATTTCATCACCCGTACCAACTACGAGGGTATGGAAGCCAACGCGTACTGGGGCCAGTACGGCGAGGGTGACGGCGATATCCAGCGCTACGACGCGACGCTCGGCTACAAGGGCGACAAGGGGTCGCTGGTCGTCACCGCCGAATACAGCGACGAAAAGGTGGTCAACGGCAAGGACCGCGAGTTCTCGGCGTTTCCGCGCGGCCAGTTCCATCCGACCCTGGGCTGGACCACGGTCAGCCAGTGGGGTGTGCTCGTGCGCACCGCAGCCAACGGCGGAAACCTGACGCTTGATCGCGGCGGCAACCCTTACAACATCACGAACTATCACCCGACCAACCCGGCCGCACCGAACGGCGACGTGAGCAATACGAACACGCAGACCGACCTGCGCACGCCGCTTACGACCAAGAACATTTTCGTCGACGGCACCTACCAGTTCTCCGATTCGCTGCGTTTCCGCGGCAATGTGCTCTACAGCGACCGCGACGCCACCCGCCAGGTCGCCGGCTATCCGTACCAGAGTGCGGCTTTCCCCGGTACGACGATGTCGCGCGACAGCTACTACAACCCGCTTGGCAGCTTCCACAATCCCACCGCTGCCAATGCTACCTCGGTCAATTTCCAGCGCCGTACCTGGGAAATCCCGCGCGTCACCGAGAGCAGCCTGCAGACCTTCCGCGCCACGCTCGGGCTCGATGGTTCATTCGACCTGGCTGATCGCACGTTCGACTGGGATGTGAGTTATCTCTACACCCAGAACAAGCTGCTGCAGTCGACCTACGGCAACCTCAATACCATACGCGTCGCCCAGTCGGTCGGTCCGTCCTTCCTCAATGCCCAGGGCCGCGTGCAGTGCGGTACCGCCGCCGCGCCGATTCCGTTCGCGACGTGCGTGCCGTGGAATCCGTTCCTGCCGTTCGGTCGCGTGGGTGATGGTGGCCTGACCAACAATCAGGAACTGACCAACTATCTGTTCCAGGAAGAGCACGCGACCGGCCTGACCGAAACCAAGGTCTACTCGGCCAACCTGACCGGCCCCATCGTCACGTTGCCGGCCGGCGACCTGTCGTTCGCCGTTGGCGCAGAACACCGTGCCGAGTCCGGCGAGTTCGTGCCCGATCCGCTGTCGCAGACGGCTGCCTCGACCAACCTTGCCGGCGGTCCGACCAACGGTGGTTACAAGGTCGACGAGCTCTATGCCGAAATCTTCGTGCCGATCCTGCGTGATGTCGCGTTCGCGAAGGATTTGAGCGTCAGCGTCGCATCGCGTCGTTCCGACTACGACACCTTCGGCAGCACGACCAACAACAAGTTCGGATTCACCTGGAAGCCGATCGAACAACTGCTGTTCCGCGGCACGCGCGCTGACGGCTTCCGCGCACCGACCATTGCCGACCTGTACGGCGGCGGCTCGCAGACCTTCAGCTTCTATACCGATCCTTGCGACACGCTGTACGGTGCCTCGCGCAACAATCCGACGGTGCGCGCCCGCTGTGCGGCGGACATCGCCAACGCCGACACCTTCCGCCAGCTGCAGCAGGGCTTCGTGCCCACGACGACGGCAAACGCACAGACGCCGGTCGCCTTCACCTCGGGCGCCAATCCGTTGCTGCTGCCGGAAGAGTCGCGTTCCAGCACCTTGGGTGTGGTGTGGAGTCCGCCCTTCTCCGAAGGGCTCAACATGAGCCTGGACTGGTGGAAGATCCGCGTCGAGGAAACCATCGTCGCCGACAACCCGACACAGAAGCTCAACGACTGCTACGTCGACGGCAATGCGTCGCGCTGCACCGGCTTCACGCGTGATCCGACCCTCGGTTACGTCAACACGCTGAGCTTCGGTACCCGCAACGCGGGTTACGTCGAGACCGAGGGCTTCGACTTCGATCTGTCGTACCGCCTGCCGACCGACTGGGGTAATTTCAGCGCGACCTGGCAGAACACCTACGTCAGCAACCTCGAGTTCAAGTCGACCAACGATCCAACCGCGAAGCCCAACCTCACGAACTCGTTTGCGGGCACGGCGGGCATCAACTTCCGCCTGCGTTCCAACCTTTCCGTGGGCTGGGATCTCGGCGATTTTGGCGCGAGCTGGAACACGCGTTATTTCTCCAGCTCGAAGGAAACCTGTCTGAGCTCGGTGACGTTCCCGGACGAATGCAGCAATCCGGGCTACATCGCGGCCAATCCGGCAAACACGCGTGCAATCAACCGGGTCGGCGCGAACACTTTCCACGACATCCAGGTGCGCTGGAAGGCGCCGTGGAAGGCGACGATCGCGCTCGGCGCAAACAACGTGTTCGATCACCAGGCTGGACTGAACTATTCGAACCCCAGCTCGTCGAGCGCCCCGTACTACGGTGGCTTCGATATCGGCCGGTTCTACTACGTTCGCTACCACCAGACGTTCTGATCGGGACTCGGCTGGTGTGCAAACCGGAGGCCCCGCAGCGATGCGGGGCCTTCTCTTTGGTGCGCCCGGCACGGCGCACCTGCATGGCGGTGAAAATCCTGCTGATCCCCGGTCGCTGCCCGAGTTGGAGTGCTTAGGGCCCTGGCAACAGCGCCGGATCGAGCCGCACGTCGAACCAGTTGAACCCCCAGTGCACATGTGGCCCGCTGGCACGTCCGGTCGCGCCAGCCGCGGCGAACACGTCACCCTGTTTCACACGGTCACCGACTTTGACATCGATGCGGCTCAGGTGCAGGAACGAACTGGTCAGGCCGCGACCGTGGTCGATCAGCACGGTGCCGCCGGTCAGTACGAGGTCGGTTGCCACGAACGAGACGATGCCGGCCGCAGGCGCCTTGACCGGCGTGCCGGTCGGCACGGCGATATCGAGACCGTAGTGCGGTGATTTCGGCACGCCGTTGTCGATGCGCTGGCTGCCGTAGACGCCGCTGATGCGGCCTTGGGCCGGGCGTACGAAGCCGGCGAGGTAGTCATTGCGGTCGTCGTCGCGCTCGCGCGCGGCTGCCACGCGCGCCTGTTCCTCCGCGATGCGCTTGGCGAGTTCGGGGGGCGGCGTGACCGTGTGCTGGGGCAAGCCCTCGACACGCTCGATCTTGTAGTCGCGCTGCGCGACCGCGATGCGATGCTGCTCGGCCTTGCCGTTCGCGCGCCGGATCGTGATCGTCAACAGTGGCGGCGCATCGCGTTCGATGCCGAACACGTAGTGGCCGTCGGCGCCGACGCGCACTTCGCGTTCACCGAGATAGACGGTGCTGCCGGGTTCGCTCGTGGCGGCGATCAACTGTCCCTGCTGTGCGTCGGCGGGCAGCGGTGTGGATGCGGCGACGGCTGACGTGCCGCTGGTCAGCGACAGGCAGAGCAGGGAGGCAGCGCATGCGCGGGTGCTGCGTCCGCTCATCGATCGAATTCCAGGCGCATGCCGCGAACCGCTTCGTTGATGCGTTCGCCGTCCCATGCATGTTCGCCATTGACCCAGGTCGAGGTGATGCTGGAGCGGAAGGTATGGCCTTCGAACGGCGACCAGCCGCAGCGCGACAGCACTTCTTCGCGTCTCACTGTGTGCGGCTTGCGCGGATCGACCAATACCAGATCGGCGAAATAGCCTTCGCGCAGGTAGCCGCGATTTTTTACCTGGAACAGCTCAGCCGGGGCGTGGGTCACGCTTTCGACGATGCGCTCCAGCGGAATTGCGCCGTCGAAGACCTGTTCGAGCGCGCATTGCAGCGCGAACTGCACCAGCGGCAGCCCCGACGGCGCCTGGTCGTATGGCAGCGACTTTTCCTCGATGGTGTGCGGCGCGTGATCGGTGGCCAGCACGTCGATACGGCCTTCACGCAGCGCGGCCACGATGGCCTGGCGATCGCTCTCGCTCTTGATCGCCGGGTTGCATTTGATCTGGTTGCCGAGCTTGGCGTAGTCGCCTTCTGCAAACTGCAGGAAATGCACGCAGGTTTCGGCTGTGATGCGCTTGCCGCGCAGCGGGCCCGGGCTGAAGAGCGCGAGTTCGTCAGCCGTCGTGATGTGCAGGATATGCAGGCGTGTCCCATGGCGGCGTGCCAGCTCCACCGCGAGATTCGAGGACTTCAGGCAGGCCTCGCGCGAACGGATGTACGGATGCCGTTCGACCGGTATCGCGTTGCCGTAGCGCTCGCGCTCGCGCGCGAGATTCGCGTCGATCGTCGGGGTGTCCTCGCAGTGGGTCACAACGATGGTCGGCGCCTCGCGGAAGATCGCATCCAGCGTGTAGGGGTTGTCCACCAGCATGTTGCCGGTCGAGGCGCCCATGAAGATTTTGATGCCGCAGGCGGAGCGCGGATCCAGGGAGCGGATCACGTCGAGGTTGTCGTTGGTCGCGCCGAGATAAAAGGCATGATTGGCTAGCGACTTCGCCGCGGCGCGCGCGTACTTGTCCTCAAGTGCATCCAGTGTCGTCGTGGTCGGCTTGGAATTCGGCATCTCCATGTAACTGGTGATGCCCCCCGCGACGGCCGCGCGCGACTCGGTTGCAAAGTCGGCCTTGTGCTCCAGTCCCGGTTCGCGGAAGTGGACCTGATCGTCGATCATGCCGGGCAGCAACCACTGGCCAGTCGCGTCGACGACCGATTCGTCGGCACGCTCCTCCAGGCCGCCGGCAATCGTTTGGATGCGACCATCGCGCAGGCGCACGTCGGCGACACGGCGTGTCCCTTCATTGACTAGCTCGGCATTGCGAATCAACCAGTTCTTCATGATCCATTTCCTTCTGACCTGTCCGATTTGTCGCGCCGGAAGGTGAACTGTATCGGTACATAGTCAAAGCCGCCGCGGCTGAGTGGATTGCAACGCAGCAGGCGCCAGGATGCCAGGAGACTGCCGCGCAGGGCGCCATGGCGTGCCACAGCAATGCGCGCATAGTGCGAGCAGCTGGGGTGGTAGCGGCAGCGGGAGCCGAGCATGGGGCTCAGCAAACGCTTGTACAGAGCAAGCAAATAGAGTATTAGCCGGGACACGGAGGCGAAAGCCGCAGGACTTGGCGTTGCGCGTG
>JAAFHE010000191.1 GCA_013298265.1 Lysobacterales bacterium
AGCGCACACGGCGAGTAGATGTCGGCCGGCACGTCGTAGATATCGTCCAGCGCCACCGCTTCGCAGCCGAACTCGTCGACGCAGCGCTTGACCGCTTCCTGGTTGATGTCGGTGACCCACACTTTCGCGCCCTGTTCGCGCAGCAGCTTGACGAACTCCATGCCGACATGGCCGACGCCCTGCACGGCGTAGCTGTACTTGCCCACGTCCTCGTTGCCGAACTTGACGTTGAGCGCGGCCATCAGGCCCTGCAGCGTGCCGAACGCGGTGAACGGGGAGGGATCTCCCGATCCGCCGTGGACCTGATGCACGCCGGTCACGAACTCGGTTTCCTTGAGCACGTATTCCATGTCGTTGACGTCGATGCCGACGTCCTCGGCCGTGATATAGCGGCCGTTGAGCGAATTGATGAAGCGGCCGAAGGCACGGAACAGTGCTTCGGACTTGTCCTTGGACGGATCGCCGATGATCACGGCCTTGCCGCCGCCGAGGTTGATGCCGGACACCGCCGCCTTGTAGGTCATGCCGCGCGACAGGCGCAGCACGTCGTTCAGGGCTTCCTGCTCGGTCTTGTAGGCCCACATGCGCGTACCGCCGAGCGCAGGGCCGAGGACCGTATTGTGGATCGCGATGATGGCCTTAAGACCCGCGTCCTTGTTGTGGCAGAAAACGACCTGCTCGTGGCCCGTCTGAGCGAGGGTTTCAAAGATCATCGACGTACTACTCCGGCTGGAGGCGCGGTGCCTGCGCGGCCGACTGCGCACGAATGGCGCATCAAACCCGCGAAGTTCCCGAGCTAAGTGACTGAGTGGGAAGGCATACGCACCAACGCCCGCAATTCTGGGGCGGCGCTGGCGGCGCGTAGTGTAGCCCCGCTGCGAGATAGGTGGAACGCTTCGGTGAAAAGTGCTGGGGGAACCCCGGCGACCGCGCTTTTTCGGCATCGTCATCAAGCGCGATGCGCGTCGTTGCGATGAAAAGGCAGACAGTGGTTAACGCCTTGGGAGCACCCTTGAGTTAACGCGGTGAAGAGTGATCAGAACCACTGGTTCTGATCACTCTGAATGCCCAACCTGCCGGGTTGTGGAGAGCCGGCGCATGGTACAGGGCCGCGCTGTTCTTCATTGCAATGGTGTCGGCCGAAGCGGCCAAACGCGCAGCGTCTGGCCAAGAACTGATGCGCGGCAAAAAGCCACATATTCAGATGTCGCTTCGGTATTCCTTACGGAATCATGATCGTGCCGGTACGCGGCTTTTCCGGTTTCTTGACCGGCTTCACGTCGTCGAGCGTGCGCAGGCTGACGTCGTCGGCCCAGGCCGTGCCGCCATCAAGCAGCAGCAGGCCGATCTCGATGTTGTGCACGTCGTGCGGCACGACCAGCCTGATCTTGATAGTTTTCCACTTGTCCACGGTGCCGGTCACGAACTCGCCCTTGATCTGTTCCAGCACATCGCCGCTGCTGCTGGTCAGATTGATATAGGGACCGAAACCGCCGGGGCCGACGTCTTCGGCGCGCACTTGCACGCGGTATTCGATCGTGTGGCCGGCCAGCGGCGCGGCCGGCAGCGACTGGTCGAGTGCGCCGTAGTGCTGTTCCTTGGTGCGCGTCAGGCGGAAGCTGCGTTTGCCCTTGGCGAAGATGTCGCCGACGGTGGTGAACTCGTACGAGTCTTCGCCCGAATGCTGCGAGGCGCGCCAGCCGCTGACCAGATCGTTTACCGTGGCTGGTTCCTCGAAACCCGGATTCCGCAGGGGGATGTCCTTGGCCGCGGCGGTGCCGGCGGCGGCGAGGCTGAGCAGCAGGGCGGTACGGTAGAACATGCGCAACTCCGGGTCATGGCAGGCAAAGGCCAATCATAGTGCCTGAGCGGCTGTTGGCGCCCAAGACCCCGCAGCCGGCGGCCGGATCGGCCAGCGAAGCCGGTGTAGGGCGGTGCCGCCGCCGAAGGCCCGCTATTGCGCGATGGCCTGACGTGCCTGGGATACGCGTCGGGCAGGGCAGCGTTCCCGAAACCGGTCCCCGCGAGACCGGCCGCCCTGCGGCGGCCGGTCGGTCCGCACTACGGCTTCTGGAGGTTCAAGGTGTATGCCCCCGATCCCTGGTCGTTGATGACGCGGATCACGTAGTAGCCGGCCGCCCCGCTATAGCTAATCTGCTCGGCCGAGGTCGGGCCATTGCTTTTCGCGACGTTCGCCCAGCTCGACCCGTTCCAGCGGTCGAGATACACATCGAAATCGGTACCCGCCGGTCCGCTGAAGCAGATGCTGTGCTGGCCGCTGTTGGCCTGATAGTAGTTGCCGTTAGGCTGATAGTGCGTCTGGCCCGTGGCACCGGCGAAGCTTCCGCTATAACGCGTGCCGCCGGTGCAACCGCTGCCGCCGCCGCTCACCGTGACCTGGCGCGTCGTGGTGTTGGTGGCTCCCTGGTTGTCGGTTACGGTCAGCGTCACGGTATAGGTGCCCGCGCTCGCATACGTATTGCTCGCCGTTACGCCCGTGGCGGTACGGCCGTCGCCGAAGTTCCACGCATAGCCCGCGATCGAGCCGTCCGGATCGCTCGACGCGCCGGCATTCACCGACACGCCCAGTCCGCCCGGTGTTGCGGTGAACGACGCTATCGGTGACTGGTTGGTACCGCCGCCGCCGCCGCACGCATTCGGATTGCTGGGCGCACTGCCGCTGACGCCGACGGCGTCCCAGGCCTTGCCGATCGAGATCTCGTCACAGGGGCCGACGGTACCGTTGACGCGGGCGCGCGCCATCATCGCGTTGCGCATGCGGCTGAACGTGTCATTGGACTGCAGCACGTTGGCATGCGCTTCGTACGCATACTTGATCGCCCGTTCGAACGGGATCTTCGGCACGCTGATCGTCGATGCGCCCCGCGGGTGTGTTCCGCCGACCGTCAGCAGGTAGAACGACAGGTTCGAGATGCCGCTCGCAAGATGCACGCCGCAATAGTCGTTGTTGTCGGCTGGTGTGCAGTTGCCGTACTGCTGGGTGTACTGGGTGTAGTGGTCGAGGCTGCGTCCGTCGGCCTTGGGATCGTGCATGTAGCGCAGCGGCGCGCTGCTGCCGTTGGCGCGCATGTTCTCGCCGAGATTCCAGGTGTCGGCGTCCGGTCTGAACGCGATCGGCGTCGACGCGCCCGGCTCGCCCGAAACCGTGTTCATCCAGGCTTCCACGGCGGCTGCGTAGATGTCGGACGCGGCTTCGTTGAGCGCGCCGGATTCTTTCTGGTAGACAAGGTTCGACGTGTACTGGGTCACGCCGTGGCCAAGCTCGTGGTACATCACGTCGGGCTCGGTGTTCATGTCCTTGAACGTGTCGCCGCCCATGCCCATGACGATCTGCGAACCGTTCCAGATCGCGTTGTCGCCCTTGCAGCCTTGTGGTGTCTGGAACTTGCCCCTGACCGATACGGTCAGCTTGCCCCCGCTGCCATTGAAGCTGTCGCGGTTGAATGCGTCGCGGAAGAACCAGTAGACGCGGCCGACGTTGCGGTAGGCCTGGTTGACCACGGTGTCCGCGCTGCTGCCGCCTTCGTTCAGTACGTTCTGGCCGGGCAGGCCGCTCTGGCCGTTCGTGCAGCTACCGTTGAGGTTGTGCACCGAGCGATTCAGCGCGTGCCGGATGAAGGTGTAGCTGTTCAGCAGGCTGCCGTTGCGTGCGTCGACGAATACGCGCGAATGGAAGATCCGGCCGGCATTGTCGTACATGACATCCGCGTCCCAGGCCAGCACCGGCGGATAGCCCTCGGCGGCATATACCGCCAGGGTGGGTTGCCGCGTATAGGTGTAGAACCGGCGCGCCAGTGTATCGGGGACGGCGTGGCCGTCCCGCGCGAGTGCCGCACGGACGGCCGCAGGGAACAGTTCGGCTGCGCTCCCCGGCTTGTCGATGTTCAGGCTCTCGACCGGAATCGCACTGCCGAATACGGCTTCGACCATGCCACTGGAGTCGGTCTGTACGGTCACGCCATCACCCCAGACCGGTAAACCGAGGTAGGTCTGCTGCGTGCGGTAGAAGCGACGCCCGTCCGGCGTGGCGGTGGCGTCGAACACACTGACCGCGCCGCCGGCGCGGAGGCCGACCACTGACCCCAGTTCGCCGTTGAAGAGGCCGACTATGGCGTCGCTGCTGGTGGCGCGCAGATGTGACGCACCGGAAAGCAGATCCGGCCGTCCGGTACGGCTCACGCTGACTTCGGAAAAACCCAGTTTCGCGGCACGCGACTGCAGGGACTCGGCCTGTACGGACGTGGCCGCAAGAGCCGCTGCCAGGGCCAGGGGAACTAAATCAAAACGCATCGTGATTTCCTCATGCTGGTAAACGCAACGGTGGTTGCGCCAACACAGCCGTGGTGACGATGCGAAAAGTGCTGCGCCGTGCGAAAGGCGCAGGTACGGCAGTAACGCCGCGTTTCAGCATGGCACGACGACAGGGAAACCGTGACCCGGAGGCAGTCGTCGCCTCGTTGATGGTGAACGAGGCTGGGCGAACCTAAGGGAAGTTGAGCGACAGCGCACGTTGCGCCGCAACATTGTCGGGATCGAGCGGCATCATCCACATGTCCGACGCCCCGCGCAGGCCGCTGCGCGCGAGCAGATGCCGGCGCCGCGCGTCTCCGCAGGCCGATGCCGGGTCGGTGGCCTGCATGACGCTGTGCGCGAGCAGTTCGGCGAGCACGTCGTTGCGTCCCTGCGCATCGGCGTCGAGCGCAGCGAGCTTGCGCGAAGCCGCATCGGCTTTGCCATTGCGGCGGTCCAGCAGCGCCTCGATCGTGCGCAGGCGGCGCTGTGCGACCCAATCGTCGGATGCGCTCAGCGCTGCCGCGCGGGAGAACTGCCGCTCCGCATCCGGGCGGTTTCCTTCCGCCAGCGCAATCTCAGCGAACGCGATTCTCGCGTCGGCTTCCAACTGGCTGTAACCCGCCCGTTCGATCGCCGGCAGTACGGCTTCCAGCCGCTGCCTCGCGTCGGCGGTGCGGCCGGTACGCGCCAGCATCGGAGCGAAATCGATGGTCAACATCCAGCGGTCGGGAGTGCTCGGACTCGCCTCGATGCCGTGCTCGAGTTCCGCGAGACGCCGCCGCGCGTCACTGACGTTGCCGCCATGTACCGCCAGGGTGGCCTCGCCGAGCGCGGCCAAGGTCCGGTAGTACTCGTGATCGGTTGCCTGACAGCCGGCAAAGGCCACGCGGGCGTCGGCAGGACGGCCCTGAGCCAGCGCGATCTCACCGCGCAGGCAACCCAGGCCGGCCGAGAGCGTAGGCAAATTGTCCGGATTCTTGCCGCGCAGCATCTGTTCGGTGTCATTGACTATGGCCAGGGCGCGCTCACTGTCGCCGCGACGCCAGGCCAGCCCTGCTTCGAACAGGCCGAGCCAGTAGGCCGCGGCGCCTTGCGGCGGGTCTGCACGCAGCGCGGCGATGCGCCCGTCGGCGGCGGTGTAGTCGCCGCGCAGCAGATCTTCGTGCAGCAGATCGAGGGTCAGCCACCGTGCCGTGAGCCGGTCGCCGCCGGACTCGGCCGCGGCGGCGGCTTGCGACATGCGCTCCCGATACGCCGTGGCATCGCCGCGGTGATAGTGGAAAAACGCGCTGCGCGCCAGGGCTTCGACTTCGATGGCAAGGTTGCCCGCGGCACGCGCCTCGAACAGCAGTTCATCGAGGCGATCGGCCGGGAGGTCGCGGGAACCGCGCAGCGTGCCGGCAAACAGGCGGGCACGCAGGGTGCCGAGCCGGTCACCCGCGCGAACGAAGTCGTCCGCCGCTTCGGCCAACGCCGCTTCGGCATCGCCGGGATGCCCCAGCCAGTCCTGGGCGTCGGCGATGATCATCAGCGCGCGCGCACGCTCGAATGGCCAGCCGAGCCGCTTGGCCAGCACTTCGGCCTTCTGGGCGGCGGACAGCGCACGCGTCGGACTGCCGACGGCGAGTTCGGTCAGGGCGTGTTCGATCAGCCAGCGCGTCGCGTGGGTCAGCGACGGCAGCGCATCGGTCTGCAATACCGCGAGCGCTTCAGCGCTGCGTCCTGCACGGCGCAAACTGCGCGCCTGAGCGAGCTGATAGACCGGATCATTGCCTTTCCGCTCGGCCAGCGCCGCGAATGCCGCCGCCGCATCGTCGTGCCGCTGGTTGATCGCCTGTAGCCGAGCCGCCGCGGGCTCGGCGGCCGCGGCCGGAAGCTGCCGCACCCAGGCGGCGGCACTGGTGGCCTCGGCCTCCGCTGCGCCTTGCTGACCGAGTTCGACGAGGCTCTCGGCGAGCTTCAGCCGCGCGTAGCCAAACGCGGGTGAGCGTTCAACCGCGAGTCGATACTCGCGTGCCGCATCGCTCCATCGGTGCTGCTGTTCGGCGCGCAGGCCTGCGACTAGCGTGGCTGCCGCCTCCGGCGACAGATCCAATGGCGGCCATTCCTGGGCGGCAGCTTCTCCGGAAACGACCGCATAGACTTGCCGACTGACGGCATCGAGCACCGTGGGCAGGCGGTCCAGCGAGCTGGTCGCGACGATATCGGGAATCGCTCGCGGACCATGGAAACGAGCGCTGACGCGCCATTCGCCGGTTGGGTCGGCCAACTGCTCGACACCGAGCAGGACGAGCAGGTCTTCGCCCGACCCGGATTCGTCCGTGCCGCGATCGACTCTGAGCGTGCCGACACTGCCCAGCTTCCAGTCCAGCCACGATTGCAGCAACTCCGCGGGCCAGCGCGCATCGGCTGTCTGTGCCGCGTCGGCGGAAACCACGAGCACTACCCGCGAGTGTGCGGGCGCAAGCGTCTGCCAGCGCAGGACGGCGGCCAGTACGACTACCAGGGCCGCGGCAATCGCGACGGATACGGCAACACGGCGTCGGCGTGCCGGCGTTTCGGCGGGTGGGCACGCAAGCCCGGGCTCGGCGGCGGACATCGCTGCGTCGATGCCCGCCTCATGGGCGGCGGGCGCCTCGGCGGGCAAGGCCACGGGCTGTACGGTGTGAGGGGGGTCGAACACATAGCCCTGCTTGGCCACCGTGCCGACCCAGTTCTTGGCCTCAGGCCCGAGCGCTTTGCGCAACATCCACATTGTCGTGGTCAGGTTCGCGTCCTCGACCACGAGGCCGGGCCAG
>JAAFHE010000195.1 GCA_013298265.1 Lysobacterales bacterium
CCAGGTCGAGCAGCGGGCGCGCTTCCAGCGCCTCGAGCACGCGTGCGTGGCCGGCTTCGGCCGAGCAGTGCGAGAACAGCAGCCAGTCGCGGCAGGACGGATTGATGCGCACGGCGGCCAGCGCCGCGACCGTTGCGATGAAGCCGTCAATGAGCACGGCCACGCCATGCTGCGCCGCGGCGATATAAGCGCCGGCCAGCGCGACGATCTCGAAGCCGCCGAGGCGGCGCAGCGATTCGAGCGGATCGATCGCGAACGCGCGGTGATAGGCCACGGCCTGGGTCACAATCTCGGCCTTGTGGCGGATACCGGCGGCATCGAGGCCGGCGCCGGCACCAGTCAGCTCGAGCGGACTCGCGTCGATCAGGGCGCAGGCGAGCGCGGTCGCCGACGTGGTATTGGCGATGCCCATCTCGCCGCCGACGAACAACTGCATGCCTGCCGCTGCCGCCGCCGCGACGCTGTCGCCGCCGGACTGCAGCGCGCGCCGCAGCTGCGCGGCATCCAGCGCCGGCGCATGCAGGAAATTCGTGCTTTGCGCCGCGATCCAGTCGCGCCGCACGCCGGGCAGCACGCCTGGGTCGTTCACCGTACCCAGGTGCACGACTTCCAGTGTCGCGCCGAGTTCGCGTGCGAGCACGCTGATCGCCGCACCGCCGTGGGCGAAGTTGCGCACCATCTCGCCGGTCACGGCCTGCGGGAAGGCCGAGACGCCGGCGCTCGCGATGCCGTGGTCGGCGGCGAACACGCTGATCTGCACGTGCTGCACGGCAGGGCAGGGCGTGGCCTGCAGCGCGGCGAGCGTCACCGCCAGTGCTTCGAGTTCGCCGAGCGCGCCGGGCGGCTTGGTCAATACCGCCTGGCGCGCGAGCGCGGCATCGCGCGCGGCGGAGTCGGGCGAGCGGGCCGGGTGCTGCAGCCATTCCAGTGACATTAGAGCGTTCCTTTAAGTACCTGCGGCAGTCCCGCGATGGTGAAGACGACGCGCTCGCAGCGCGCGGCCAGATCCTGATGCAGCCGGCCGGCCTCGTCGACGAAGCGGCGCGTGAGTTAGCCCAGCGGCACCACGCCCTGGCCGACTTCATTGCTGACGAAGATGATCTCGCCCGGCAGTTCGCCGACGACGGCGAGCAGGGCCGCGCGCTCGCGCTCGAACAGTGTCGTGTCGGCGCTGCACAGCAGGTTGCTGAGCCACAGGGTCAGGCAGTCGACCAGCACGCAGCGTGCCGCATGGGTTTCGTGCTGCAGCGTCGCGGCGAGCGACAGCGGTGTTTCGCACAATGCCCAATGTGCCGGGCGGCGTTCGCGGTGATGCAGGATGCGCTGCGCCATTTCGTCGTCGCCGGCAGCGGCAGTGGCGATGTAGAGCACGGCGTCGTGGTGCGCGGCCAGGTGCTCGGCCAATGCGCTTTTGCCCGATCGCGCGCCGCCGAGGATCAGCGTACGCATGAGGCCTCCGGGGCCGGGGTGTCGATGCCGAGCAGGCGTTCGAGCGCGGCAAGGTCAAGATGCTGCTCGATCGCGTCGGCCAGCGCATCGATGGCCTGCTCGCGCAGCGCATTGCGGTCAACTGACCCGGCGCCCGCGAGTCCGGCCCAGCGCAGCAGCGCTGCGCCGCTGTCCGGTGTGTCGAACAGGCCATGCAGATAGCACCCGGCGATCTGGCCGTCGGCCGACAGCACGCCGTCGCTGCGGCCATCGTCGAAGCACAGCAGGGGCTGCTCCAGCGTAGCGCCGCGGCTGACGCCGCAGTGGATTTCATAACCCGCGACCGCGCTCGTCGTGTCACCGAGCCGCAGCGTGCCGCTGACGTTGCGGAGCTGCTTGTCGGCTTCCAGCGTCGTTTCCAGCTCGAGCAGGCCGAAACCGGCACTGCTGCCGGGCGGACCTTCGATGCCGAGCGGATCGTCGATGCGCGTGCCGAGCATCTGCAGTCCGCCGCAGATGCCGATGAGCTTGCCGCCGTAACGCAGATGCTTGCGCAGCGCCGCTTCCCAGCCCTGCGCGCGCAGCCAGGCCAGGTCGGCGCGCACGGACTTGGAGCCGGGCAGCACGATGAGATCGGCCGCGGGTATCGGCTCACCGGGGCCGACGTAGGAGAACGCGACGCCCGGATGCAGTCGCAGTGCGTCGAAATCGGTGTGATTGCTGATGCGCGGCAGGGCCGGCACGATGACCCGCAGTGTGTCACCGCCGCTGCGGGCGTGCTCGCGCGGCAACGCATCCTCGGCGTCGAGGTGCAGGCCCTGCAGGTAGGGCAGCACGCCGAGCACGGGCTTGCCGGTCTTGAGTTCGAGCCAGTCCAGGCCGGGTTGCAGCAGGGCGATGTCGCCGCGGAAGCGATTGATGACGAATCCTTTCACGCGCGCCTGCTCGCTGGCCGAGAGCAGGGCGAGCGTGCCGACGAGATGGGCGAACACGCCGCCGCGATCGATGTCGGCGATCAGGATCACCGGGCAGTCGACGGCTTCCGCATAGCCCATGTTGGCGATGTCGTTTGCACGCAGGTTGATTTCCGCCGGACTGCCGGCGCCTTCGACGACGACGGCGCGGTAGTGCGTGCACAGGCGGTGATGCGAGGCCAGCACCGCGTCCATCGCGACACGCTTGTAGTCGTGATAGGCAGCCGCCTGCAGGTTGCCGATAGCGCGGCCATGGACGATTACCTGTGCCCCCGTGTCGCTGTTGGGCTTGAGCAGGATCGGATTGAAATCGGTATGCGGCGCGACCCCGGCGGCCTGCGCCTGCAGCGCCTGGGCGCGGCCGATCTCGCCGCCGTCGACGGTCACGGCGGAGTTCAACGCCATGTTCTGCGGCTTGAACGGCGCGACGGCGATGCCGCGCCGGCGCAGCCAGCGGCACAGTCCGGTGACCAGCGTGCTCTTGCCCGCATCGGAGGTCGTGCCCTGGACCATGAGCACGCCGGCGGTCGCAGCGGATCCCGCGGTGCGTTCGGGATGAGGCGTGGTGTCGGTCCGGGGCGATGGCACGGCCCGCGCCGGCGGCAGTGCATTCGGCCCGGCGCCCGCATCGCTGCGGAACGGCCCAGCAATGCTCTCGGCACTTTCCGGTGCGGGGCGGACGGGCGCGACAGGAGGTTGTTCCTCCCGGACACGCCGCGCCGCGTTGCGCAGTGCCATGTCGAGCTGCTGCCAGCCGCCTTCGTCGCCCGGCAGGCCGACGCGCAGGCTGGGGGGCGACACGAACAGGCGGGTCAGCACCGCCTCGCGCGCGAGCGCGGAATGCCATTCTTTTGCATTATCCATTTCTATCCATTGGAACAGATCGGTGCCGCCGCTGGCGGTCAGCCCATGCAGCTGCAGCACCGTGCGCAGCCGTGCCGACCTGGCGGCCAGCTGGGTACGCGCCTGTGCCGGCCAGCCTGTATCGGCGAAGGCCTGGCACAGCAGCCAGCGCGTGGGTCCGGCGACACACCAGGGTCCGAGGCGTTTGCGCAGTTCGCCGAGCAGCGGCTCGGCAGCGAGCGCGAACCCCGCGCGCGCGCCGCCGAGGCCGAAGAACTTGCCTGGGGACCGCAGCACGATCAGCCCGTCGCGGCCGGTGAACGCGGCCAGACTGTTCGCCGGCGTCATGTCCATGAAGGCTTCGTCGACGACGAGCCAGCCGCCGCGCGCGGCCAGGCGTGCATGCAGGGCGAGCAGCGCTGCGGCCGGCAGACACTCGCCGGTCGGGTTGTTCGGGTTGACTAACACGACCACATCAAAATCATGGTCCGTATCGAGCAGCGCGGCCGCCGGGAGAGCACGCACATCGTGGCCCGCTTCGGCCCACGCGCGCGCATGCTCCGCATAGGACGGCGCGAGCACACCGACCCGGCCGGCTGCGCGCAGGGTCGGCAACATCCGTATCGCCGCCTGCGAGCCCGCGACCGGCAGCACGGCGTTGCAGCCGTAGTAGGCGCAGGCGGCCGCTTCCAGCCCATCCTCGTCTTCGGGCAGCCGCGTCCACGCTTCACGCGGAATCGCCGGCAGCGGCCAGCCCTCGGGATTGATGCCGGTGGACACATCCAGCCAGTGTTCCAGCGCAATGGCATAGTCCTGCGCTGCGCGCCGCAGTCGGCCGCCGTGTTCGAGCATGTCAGAGCACTCCGATCGGGAGCAGCGCGACGAGCCAGATCGCGACTGCACGGTAGAGCAAGCGCAGTGCGCGGCGGATCGCCTCGGCGTCGGGCGCATCGCCCCAGCCCAGCACAGGTCGCTCGTGCCAGCGCCCGTCATAGGGGGCGGCACCGCCGAGGCGAACGCCCAGCGCACCAGCCCCTGCGGCCATGACCGGCCCGGCATTGGGGCTGTCCCATGCGCGTGCCTGCTGGCGCCAGCAGGCGATCGCGCGCAGGCAGTGGCCGGCTAGCGCATAGCTCAGCGCGGTCAGGCGCGCGGGTATCCAGTTCAGCGCATCGTCCAGGCGCGCGGCGAACCAGCCGAAGCGGCGGTAGCGCGCGTTGCGATAGCCCCACATGGCGTCCAGCGTATTGGCGAGGCGATACAGCACCACGCCGGCCGCACCGGCGACGACAAACCAGAACAACGCGGCAAGTACTGCGTCACTGCCATTTTCCAGCACGGATTCCGTGGCTGCCGCGGCGACCTGGCCGGCATCGAGGTCGGCCGTATCACGGCTGACGATGCGGGCAACCAGCGCGCGCGCCTCGTCCAGGCCGCCCTGTTCGAGCGCGTCTGCCACCGGCAGCGCGTGTTCACGCAGGCTGCGCAGGCCGAGCGCGAGGTACAGCACGACGATACCGAGCAGCGTGTGGACAAGTTCGATGCGACTCAGCGCCCAGGTCAGGAGCAGCCACGGCGCGATCGCCGCGAACACGGCGAATGGCGCGCGGCCGAAGCGGTCCGCGTAGAGGTGCGATTCGATCCAGCGCGCATAGCGGCCGAACGCGACCAGCGGATGCGCACGGCGCGGCTCGCCGAAGAGATGGTCCAGCAGCAGCGCGCAGACGATGGATGGCCACACGGTAATCGCTCCAGGGGCGGAGTTTGCGACGGCGCGGCGGGTGTCCCGTCTCGCCATTGCTGTTGAATGATTCCGACGTCTTTGAGCACGATACGTCGTTGCGACTCGTCGCCGTAGCGCTGCTTAGCCGCTTCGCCGCGCCTCGTCTCGGGGCAGTGTTCATCAGCGAAGCGGGTCAATCCATCCGGAACTTCTTCAACGCAACGATGAGACGGGGACTAACAGGTTGTTGAGAAAGGAGCAAAAACTCCTTTCTCAATCGAACGGCGCAAGCAGAGCTTGCGCACGTTCTCCGAGAATCAATCGCTTACGCGATCGACTCTCGGGCGATCCGTACCGGATCGCGCTAGCAGGCTGTTTCTCAACAGCCTGCTAAAGCTCTATGCCCTTCTGCGCCTTGATGCCGGCCTGGTAGGCGTGCTTGACCACGTTCATTTCGGTCACTGTATCCGCAATCTCGACCAATGCGGGCGGCGCGGCGCGTCCGGTGATGACGACATGCTGCAGCGGCGGCCGCGCGGCCAGCGCGGCGACGACGGTGTCCACGTCGATGTACTGGTACTTCAGCGCGATGTTGAGCTCGTCGAGCAGGACCAGGTCGAAGGCCGGATCGGCGAGCATGCCGCTCGCGATGCCCCAGGCCGCGCTCGCGGCGCGTATGTCGCGTTCGCGGTCCTGCGTTTCCCAGGTGAAGCCTTCGCCCATGACGTGGTAGCTGACCTCGTCGGGGAAGCGGCGGAAGAACGCTTCCTCGCCGGTGGCGAAGCTGCCTTTGATGAATTGCACCACGCCGACGCGCAGGCCGTGACCCAGCGCGCGCGCGACCATGCCGAAGCCGGACGAACTCTTGCCCTTGCCGTTGCCGGTGGTCACCACGATGACGCCGCGCTCGATCGTCGCGCGGGCGATGCCCGCGTCGACGACGGTTTTCTTGCGCTGCATGCGTTCGCGATGGCGTTGGGCCAGCGCCGCCGCTTCGTCGGCGCCTTTCTCTTCGGCGCTCATCAGGCCTTGTCCACCGAACCGGCACTCTTGTCGCCGAGCGCGATCACACCGATCGCGTGGGCCACGCCGAAGACGGCTATGTAGGCCATGGCCACGCTGACGAAGCTCGGCATGTACTGCATGAAGCGCTGCACGAACTCGGCGAAATGCGGATCGGCGTAGCGGCCGCCCATCCAGTAGAACGAGCCGTTGGAGACGAGGAACGAGAGCAGGCAGCTCGCCAGTGCGATCAGGCCGGCCGGCAGCAGGGTGGAAAGATTCAGCCGGTATGACTTTTTCGCGTAGAACGCGCCGCCGTACCAGAGCACGCCGTAGGCGACGACGAGCATGGAATAGGCCGGTGTCACACAGAAATCGCTGACGCCGGCGATGCTGATCGCGATGTAGTCGATGAGGCCGGCCTCGAGCATCAGGATCGGCAGCGCGACGGTGCCGGCCAGATAGAAGCCCGCGACGAAGAAGATCGCCATCGACGCATCGGGCAGATGCAGGGCGGTGCCGAAATGGTGATAGCGCGTCGCGAGCATGAGCACCATGAGGGCCAGCAGGATCAGCGATTGCTTGGGGGTTGGCAGAAACTTCATGGGCAGGAACTTCATGGACTACTCCTGGTGGACAGGGGCTGGCGGTGCATCCGGCGGGTACCGCGGCGGCGAAGAGCGGCTTCGCCGCCGCGGCGCGGCTTACTGCGCCGGACGGTAGCGCAAGGTGAGGAAGTAGCTGCGGCCGGCCTGGTTGTAGAACGTGGCCGTCTCGTAGTTGTGGTCGGCCACGTTGGAGACTCGGCCTTGCAGCAGCCAGTCGGGCGAGAACGCGTATTCGGCGCGCAGATCGAGCGTGGCGTAGCCGCCGAGGCGACGCGTGTTGCCGAGATCGTCGTAGCGCTTGCCCTGGGCATCGACCGTCGCGCCGATGCGCAACGCACCGAAACGGCGGTCGAGGTCGATGCGACCGGACTGGCGCGCGCGGCGCGGCAGCACGTTGCCGTCGTTGCTGCCGCCGGAGGCATTTTCCGGATCGAGCAGGGTCAGGCTGGTATTGAGTGCCCAG
>JAAFHE010000193.1 GCA_013298265.1 Lysobacterales bacterium
TCCAGCCAGCCGTCGTCTCGTGACGCACGAGCCGTCCGGCCACCGCGGGCGCCTGTTCGAGACCGGCCTGGATCAGCGCCAGCGGTACGTCGAGCGCATGCGCGATCGAGGCAGCGGCCAGGGCGTTGGAGACATTGTGGCGTCCGGCCAGTGGCAGATCGATGTCGGCACTGCCTTGGGGTGTATGCAGGCGGAAACGCGAGCGTGCCCCCAGTTCCAGCGCGTCGGCCCAGAGGTCGAACGCGGAAGAAAAGCCGAAGCGCAGCGTGCGGCGCGAGCCGGCGAGCCCGGCGAACAGACTGGCGAAGGGATCCTCCGCGTTGATCACGGCAACCCCATCCTCGGGTAGCGCCTCGTACAGCGCGCCCTTGGTTTCCGCCACGCCGGCCAGCGACTTCATGCGCTCCAGGTGCGCCGGTGCGATGTTGTTGACCAGCGCCACCTCGGGCCGCGCGATCGCGGCGAGGTAGGCAATGTCGCCCGGCTTGCCGGCACCCATTTCGAGCACGGCGAACTCGGTCTGCGGCGGCAGCGCGAGCAGGGTCAGCGGCAGGCCGATCTCGTTGTTGAGATTGCCTGGGGTCGAGTGCGTAGTACCGCGCCGCGCAAGGATTGCCGCGGTAAGGGTCTTGACCGTGGTCTTGCCGTTGGAACCGGTGATGCCGATCACGCGTGCATCGATGCGCGCACGCGCCGCAGCGGCAAGATCGCCGAGCGCAAGCCCGGTGTCGGCGACGACCACCTGCGGCAGTGCCGCGTCGATCTTGCGCGAGACGAGCGCCGCGACGGCACCGGCCTGCTGCGCGGCGACAAGGAAATCATGCGCGTCGACACGCTCGCCCTTGAGCGCAACGAACAGTTCCCCGCCACGCAGGCAACGCGTATCGGTAGCCACACCGGCGACGGTCACGTCGGCGCCGGCCAGATGGCCGCGTGTCCACACGGCGATTTCGCTCAGGCGCAGAGTCAGCACGGTCGCACCACCTGCCCGAGGCGTGACAGCCGGTCAAAAAGGGCGGGCGGCGCGGATGCCAGGCCCTCCAGGACCAAGACATTCCGCGCCAACGCCGCCGGGGCAACCGGACAAAAAGCACCGCCTGGTGCGGCGCCGACCGCGAATGGGCGCAGCAGGGTCGCCGTCATTCGGGCACTCCTTCCTCATAGCTGGTCGCGCCCGGCGCGTATTCCGGTGCGGCGTCGCCGGCCTCGATCGGCGCCCAGCTACCGGTACCGTCGGCATACCACTTTTCCACATTGTCCGGCGGTATATCGAGCAGACGCAGTGCGCCGTCCATGACACGGCTGAACACCGGCGCAGCGACCATGCCGCCGGTGTAGGCGCCTTGCGGATCGTGGATCACGACGACCGTGACCAGACGCGGATTGCTCGCCGGGGCGAGGCCGGCGAACGTCGAGATGTAGCGGCTTTCGTATCCGCCAGCCACGGCGCGGCGCGAAGTGCCGGTCTTGCCGGCGACGCGATAGTTGCGCACCGCGGCGCGCAGACCAGTGCCGGCTGGCGTGATCACGGTTTCGAGCATGCCGACGATGGTGCGCGCGATGTTCGGGTCGAGCACGGCGGTGTCGGGGTTCTGCGCGCCCTTGACGAAGGTCGGCGCGCGCAGGCGCCCGCCGTCGGCCAGTACCGCGTAGGCCTGGGCGAGCTGCATCGGCGTGACGCTGAGGCCGTATCCATACGACAATGTTGCTTTTTCCACAACACCCCAGCTCTTGGCGATCGGCAGCACGCCCGGCGCCTCGCCCGGAAAGCCGCTACCGGTGCTTTCGCCGAAGCCGAAGCGCTTGAACACGTCGTAGAGGTGTTCGTTCGACAGGGTCAGCGCGATCTTCGCCGCGCCGATGTTGCTCGAGCGCGTCAGCACACCGGTGACGTCGAGCAGGCCTTTGTTGCTGGTGTCGCGGATGATGTGGCCGGCCAGCGGCATGGTGCCCGGCGAGGTGTCGATCGGTGTGTTCGGCTTCCATTTGCCGGCTTCCAGCGCCGCGGCAATGGTGAAGGCTTTCACCGTAGAGCCAGGCTCGACCACGTCGGTGAGCGCGCGGTTGCGCCGACTCGCGGTGTCGCCGTTGTTGACCGCGTTGGGGTTGTACGAAGGCTGGTTGACCGTCGCGAGGATCTCGCCGTTGCGTGCGTCGAGCACGACGATCGAACCCGAGCTCGCACCGCGCTCGAGCAGCGTGCGCTTGAGCTGGCGATAGGCGAGGTACTGGATGCGCCGGTCGATCGACAAGGTCAGGTCGCGGCCCGGCTGCGGCTCGCGCAGCAGCTCGACGTCCTCGACCACATGGCCAAGACGATCGCGGATCACGCGCTTGGCGCCGGGCTTTCCGGCGAGCCATTCGTCGAACGCGAGTTCCAGCCCTTCCTGGCCGCGATCGTCGATATTGGTGAAGCCCAGCACATGGGCCATGACTTCACCGCTGGGGTAGTAGCGGCGGAATTCGCGCTGCGCGCTCACGCCTGGGATCTTGCGGTCGAGGATCAGCTTCGCATCGTCAGGATTCAGATGCCGCTTGAGGTACAGGAATTCCTTGTCGGCGCGCTGGTCGAGCTTCTGCCTCAGCACGGCCTCGTCGATGGCGAGCGCCAAGGCGAGCTCGGGGATACGCCCAGTGTGCTGCAGCAGCTCTTGCGGATTGACCCAGATCGATTCCACCGGCGTGGACACCGCCAGCGGTTCGCCGTTGCGATCGAGCACGGCACCGCGCGACACCGCGATCGGTACTTCGCGCAGATGACGCGCGTCACCCTGTTCCTGATAGAAATCCTTGCGCACGACCTGCAGGTCGACCGCGCGCACGACCAGGCCGGTGCCGGCCAGGGTCAGCAGCATCAGCACCGTGGACAGGCGCGCCTTGAGGTTGACCGGCCGCGCGCGCGCGGCTGCGCGCATCGCAGCGGCAGTGGCGCTGCGCGTGCTGGCTTCGGCCGATTCGCGTGGACGTGACGGCATGTTCATCAACGGCGCACGATCACCACATCGGCCGGATCGGCCGAGCCCATGCCGAGCTGGCCGCGTGCGACCTGCTCGATACGGTTGGGCTCAGCCCAGGTCGACTGCTCGAGTTGCAGGCGGCCGTACTCGAAATTCATTTCGTCACGCTCCTTGTTGAGCCGGGTCAGCTCGACGAACAGCACGCGGCCTTCGTGGCGCTGGTAGACAACACCGATCGCGCTGGCAATGTCGGCCAGCAGCAACAGGGCAAACAGGACGAACCCGACGCGCTTCATGCGAACGGCTCCGGCAGGCGCTCGGCGACGCGCAGCACGGCGCTGCGCGCCCGAGGGTTGCGCTCGATTTCTTCCGCGCCGGGCTGGTGCGCAGCACCGATCGCGCGCAGCGTCAGCGCCTCGTGCGGCGGCGGCGGCAGACCGCGCCGGCCCGGCGGCGGCTGCGAATGGCTGCGGATGAATTGCTTGACGATGCGGTCTTCCAGCGAATGGAAGCTGATCACCGCGAGGCGGCCGCCCGCGTTGAGGCGGCGGCGCGCGCCGTCGAGTCCGCGCTGCAGCGCATCCAGCTCGCCGTTCACCGCAATGCGCAGCGCCTGGAAAGTACGCGTGGCCGGATGCTTGCCGGGTTCACGCTTCGGAATGGCGCGCGCACATAATTCCGCCAGTGCGGACGTCGTGCGGATCGGGGTGTCGTGGCGGCGCTCGACGATCCAGCGCGCGATGCGCCGGCTCATGCGTTCCTCGCCGAATTCGTAGAGCACGTTTGCGATGTCTTCCTCGGTCGCGCGGGCCAGGTATTCGGCCGCGCTCTCGCCCTGGCTGGTGTCCATGCGCATGTCGAGCGGCGCATCGCCCTGGAAGCTGAATCCGCGCTGCGGATCATCCAGCTGAGGCGACGACACACCGATATCGAGCAGCACACCGTCCACCCCCGCCTCCGTCGCGTCCCATTCGGCCAACTCGGCGAAACTGCCGTGGCGTACCTGTACACGCGGGTCCTGACCGAATTCGGCGCGCGCCGAGGCAATCGCCTGCGGATCACGATCCAGCAGCAACAGGCGCCCCCCGGCACCCAGCCGTTTCAGCACCTCGCGCGCGTGTCCGCCGCGGCCGAAAGTGCCATCGAGGTAGACACCCTCCGGCTTCACGGCAAGCGCGTCCACCGCTTCCGACAACATGACCGGGACGTGCCTGAGCGTGTCCTGCTTCACCCTGCTCCACCCCGGTCCGTTAGTTCCGCTACAACTTCAGGTTCATCATCGCGTCGCTGATCTCGTCCTCGCCTATGGTCTGGCGGATCTTCGCGAGGTGCGCCTGCTCGCTCCACAACTCGAATTTCGCTCCCATGCCGAGCAACACGGCTTTCTTGTCGATCCCGGCTGCCATGCGCTGGCTTGCCGGGACCAGGATGCGGCTGGCGCTGTCGGGCTCGACATGGGCCGCGGCACCGACCAGCTTCATCTGCAGCGACCGGTGCACAGCCTTGACGTTCGGCAGCGCGTTGACCTGATCGCGGACGGTCTCCCATTCGCCAAGCGGAAACAGCCACAGGCATCCGTTTTCGAAGGGGTTGTAGGTGAACACCAGACGCCCAGCGGAGATTCCGGCAATCAGCTCGCGATAGGCTGTCGGCAGAGCGAGCCGCCCCTTGTCGTCGATCGTGATCGCGGTTTCACCCTGAAACATCCCTGAGGCCCTTCCCACGATTTCCCACCAAAACACACCAGCGCCCACACTAGTCTCACCCCCTGAGACTGTCAAGGAGAATTTCCGTTACAGATCAAGGGGGTTGTGATGTTTCCTGGCAGTTTCAGGCGATTTCTAAGTAAATTCACATAAACCGTTGAATTGAAAGATAATTCAACAGTTCACCGTGTTGTTACATTGCTGAACGGACTCGCTGGGTCCAATACGGCGAAACGCGCTCTTAACGTCCGCGTCATGGACCGGACTGCGCCCGGCTTCCCACCTTCCGATTCCGCCAGCGGACTCGCAGATCCCCGCGCACGCTCCGGGCAGTACTGCCGTCGGCCGACAGGCGCCAGCGCGGCTTCATGCCGAGGGCTCTCGCCATTCTGAAATTTGCTCAATGTATGCAAATGGCGGGCGCGCCCGGTGATACACCGGGCGCAGCTCAAGACGACCACGCGAGGTGTCAGGTGACGGGCAATCTGTGGACCGTCGACGGCTCGCTGCCGCTGCGCACGAGCAACTTCGCCAGGCCCAAGGAAAACGCCAGCACGACGCTGGAGACCGACATCCGGGGCACCGGCAACAACTGCTTTGCCTGCCAGAGACAGCAGCGGTTCGTTAGCGGCACGACGCCGACGGCTTTCCCGAGGACGCGCCGGCGAATTTCAGCCACTTGCGGGGATTCGCCCAGCAGACCGGTGGCTGCGGCAACGGCAAGGACCCGCAGCCAGCCGCCTGTCCGATCAAGAGCGGCAACAGGGCCAGCGTGACCGATCAGGCCAAGGATGCCGCCCAGAAGGAAGCCAAGAAGAAGAAATAGGTAGAAATGAAATATTCAGCAAACCGAACCGCACTGCGCCCTCTCCCCCAAGCGCGTGAACGCGCTTGGGGGAGAGGGCTCTAGCCACGTGACCACCAGAGATGGTCACGCAATTCGGCGTCGTTACTCGCTATCGCCGCCCGGCGCCGGCTCGGCATCGCGGTAGTAGGCGATGACCTCGCCCTTGATCTTGAGCGTCATCGGGTTGCCGCGACGGTCGCGTGCCTTGCCCGCGGGGACGCGGATCCAGCCTTCGCTGACGCAGTATTCCTCGACGTCGGCGCGCTCCTTGCCGTTGAAGCGGATGCCGATGCCGCGTTCGAAGGCAGCGGCATCGTGGAATTTGCTGCGCGGGTCGCCGTCTAGGCGGTCGGGAGGCGTGTCGCTCATGGTCTGGGTCCTCAGCAAAGGCGCGCATGATAGAGCAGGACGGCGCGAGCGCGTCAGCGCCGGCGGACCGCGCGGTGCCAGTCTGCGACGTGCGCTGGCAATCCCTAGCCAGGTCCCGCGCTGACATCAGCGCGCTACGTTTCGGCCGCGTGTTTCAACCGAGCGAGCAGTTCCGCCCCGCCCCATTGCCGCCTGCCACCCCGCTCTGCCGCCTGCACTAGTGCGACCAGCGTGGCATTGACCGGCGCGGCGCGGCCCAGGCGCTCGGCCAGATGCACGATCTCGCCGTTGATCCAATCGATTTCGGTGGCACGCCTGGCCTGCAAGTCCTCCCACATGGAGGAACGCGCGAGCGGGTCGATCGCGAGCATGCCGGCCGCGACGAGGCGGAACACCGTATCCGGCAGATCCAGCACGCGCGGAATCCAGCGCGCCGGCAGACGCGTGAGCTTGGCCGGCACAATGCCGGATGCAGCCAGCAAGTCCAGACCCTCGCGCTGAGCCAGCGCGACACAGCGGCGATACGCGCGTTGTGACAACTGCTGTTTCAGCGGCAGGTCCGATAGCGCGTTGATCGGATTGTTGAGGTTGAGCAGCAGCTTGGCCCATTGCACCGGACGCAGGTCGTCGTGTGGCCTCAGCGGCAGACCGGCGCGCTCGAATACGGCGGCATGGGCTGCGAGGCGTCCATGCCACTCGACCTCGAGATCGCCTTCGGTACCCTGATGGAAGGCGCCTTCGCCGCGCTGCACGACGTTGAACGGCACCATGCCCGCGAGCACGGTCTGTGTCGTCAGCTGCCGGCTCAGCGTCGACGCGTTGGTCAAGCCGTTCTGCAAGCTGACCACGATCGTGTCGGATCGCAGCGTGCGCGCGAGTTCCTGCGCCGCAGCCGCCGTGCCGGCGGACTTGACTGTGACGAGGACAAGTTCCGCTTCCCGCGCCGCGGACGCGACGGTGGCGTAGGTGAGCTGATCCGGCCGCAGTACGATATTCGCGCCGCGGTAGTCGCTCAGGCGCAGGCCATGCGTCGCGATTTCGCGGCCTAGCCTTTCACGGCCGATCAGCACGACATCCGCGCCCGCTGCCGCGAGGCGTCCGCCTACGTAGCAGCCTATGCTGCCGGCACCCATCACCGCGATCCTGCCCATGCTTATCCTCCGCCGCTCCGGTCAGCCCAGGCCATTCACGCCGA
>JAAFHE010000194.1 GCA_013298265.1 Lysobacterales bacterium
CGAACAAGGAAAAGGCTGACAAGGCGGATTTCCTCGCCCAGACCAACAACGCGGGCGGCGGCGACCGGGACGAAGCCCTGCGTCCGGCCGATCCGCTGTCCAGCCCGCTGCCCAAGCCCACGCCGGGCACGGCGCCGCGGCCGCTGGAAGCCGGCGCGCCGCGCCCTACCCCCGCCACGCCGGCCGAGGTGCTGACCCAGCGCCAGGCCGACTTCGCGGTGACCACGGCGCGCGATGCACCGGAATCGCCGAGCCTGCCCAAGCCCACGGCGCAGGAACTGATCGAGAAGAGCGCTGAAATGGCCCAGCTCGCGCAGGAATACCAACGCCAGCGCGAGTCCTATGCCAAGCGTCCGAAGAAGAAATTCCTCTCGGCCAACACCAAGGAATACGCCTACGCGTCGTATCTGGCCGGCTGGGCCGCCCGCATCGAGCGCATCGGCAACCTGAACTATCCCGACGAAGCGCGCCGGCAGCAGCTCCACGGCGACGTGCTGCTGACCGTGACCCTGAACAGGGACGGCAGCGTCAAGCGCATGGATGTGATCCAGAGCTCCGGCCACAAGATCCTCGATGACGCCGTGCAGCGCATCGTGCAACTGTCAGCGCCATTCCCGCCGATCCCCAGGACCAGCGAGGAAATCGACGAGCTGTACATCACGCGGACATGGCAGTTCATGCCGGGCGACGTGCTGCGGAACCGCTAGGAGCGGGATCGAGAGGTCAGAGATGGTGACGAACGAGAGGGCATGAGGCGGCGATCCTGCCCTGCTGGCGAGCGCATGAGCCGCAAGCGGCGCAACAGACCAGCCCCAACCTTGCCCACTCACTTTTTCTCAGCCCTCTCCGCCCGCTCCTGCCCGCAGCGGCGCCGGCGCGAATGCCGCTGCAAAATGCCGCTACAATCGGCCACATGAGTTCCTTCGCCTCGCTCTCCAATCAATTGCTCATCGCCATGCCGGCGATGCGTGATCCAAATTTCGCCCGCAGTGTCACCTTCGTCTGTCAACACAACGAAGACGGAGCGATGGGACTGCTGGTCAACCGCCTGTCCGAATACCGCCTCGGCGACGTGCTCGCACAGATGAACCTGTCGTCGGGCATCGCTGAAGTGAACGACGCACCAGTGCTGATTGGCGGACCGGTGCAACCTGAGCGCGGGTTCGTCCTGCACGTGCCCAGCGGCAACTGGGAATCCTCGTTCCATATCTCCGACCGGATTTCAGTCACGACATCCCGCGACATCCTCATCGCCATGGCCGCCGGCGAGGGGCCGGAGCATGCAGTCGTCGCGCTGGGCTATGCGGGCTGGAGCCCGGGCCAGCTCGAGCAGGAACTGCTCGACAACGCCTGGCTGACCGCGTCGGTGAAAGAACAATTGCTGTTCGACACCCCACTCGACGCGCGCTGGGACGCCGCCGCAGCCCTGCTCGGCGTCACCAGCATGGCGCAGCTGACCGACTACGCTGGCCATGCTTAGGGAGCCGTTGAGCAAGGCGAGATTCGCTTTCGATTCGGGAGCGCCCGTGATTCAAAGTGGCGGCCAACGGTCTGCGCAGCAGGCCATTGGCGGGACCGTGGAGATCGGGTGCTGAGCACAAGAACGTCAGTTCCAGAACGTGTTCAGATCTTCCTCGGAGCGCGTTACGGCACACCGGATCTGCGGACATGAACGTGCTCGGCTTCGACTACGGCAGCCGCTTGATTGGGGTGGCGCTCGGCAACCGCCTGACCGGCAGCGCACGCCCGCTGGGCGTCGTCGCCAACAGCGGCAGCGGGCCCGACTGGGAACGCATCGATACCTGGATACGCGAATGGCAGCCCGAGGCGCTGCTGGTCGGCCTGCCGCTGACGCTCGACGGCGAGGAACAGCCCGCCAGTCGCGGCGCCCGCGCCTTCGCCGGCGCGCTGGTCAAGCGCAGCGCGTTGCCGCTGCACCTGGTCGACGAACGACGCAGCTCGATCGAAGCCGCGCGGCGCTTTGCGCAACGGCGCGCCGCCGGGCTGGCGAAGAAGAAACATGCGGCCGACATCGACGCGGTGGCCGCCGAAGTGATCACCGAAACCTGGCTTGCCAATCCCACATGACGCCTTCCGACCTGTCCAACACATCGCGCCGCCTGCGCCACCTGACCAGCCTGGAGCATTTGCCCGCGGCGCAGATCCTGCGCCTGCTAGACCGCGCGGAAGCGCTGCAGCAGCAATGGCTGCGCGACCGCCGCAAACTCGATCTGCTGCATGGCCGGACCGTGGTCAACCTGTTCTTCGAGAGCTCCACACGCACGCGCACGTCGTTCGATCTGGCCGCCAAGCGCCTGGGCGCCGACGTCATCAACTTCGACATCGCCAACTCCTCGACGAGCAAGGGCGAAAGCCTGATCGACACGCTGCATACACTCGAGGCGATGTATTGCGACGCGTTCGTCGTGCGGCACAAGGTAAACGGCACCGCCGAATTCCTCGCCCGCCACGTACGCGGCCCTGCCTGTGTCATCAACGCCGGCGACGGCAACAACGCGCATCCGACGCAAGGGCTGCTGGATGCCTACACGATCCGCCGCCACCGCCCCGACTTCTCGATCCTGCGCGTGCTGATCTGCGGCGACATCCTGCACTCCCGCGTCGCGCGCTCCGATATCCACGCCCTGCGCACCCTCGGCGTGGGCAACCTGCGCGTCTGCGCGCCGGCGAACCTGCTGCCGGCCGAAACCGAGCTGCCCGGCTGCGAGATCGTCGAGGACTTCGACAGCGCGCTGGACGGCGCCGACGTGATCATCATGCTGCGCCTGCAGAAAGAGCGCATGCAGCAGGCCCAGGTGCCGTCAGAACAGGCGTATTACGCGCGCTACGGCCTGGATGCACGGCGCCTGCGCCTGGCCCGGCCGGACTGTCTGGTCATGCATCCGGGCCCGCTCAACCGTGAAGTGGAAATCGCCTCGGCGGTGGCCGATAGCGCACAATCGTGCATTCTGGAACAGGTCGGCAACGGTGTGTTCGTGCGCATGGCCGTACTGACCGAATTGCTCGGCGTCTGAGGGCGGGGGATCCACCCCGGGCCAGCGGCAGCGTTGCTGGCTTGGCGCCGACAGGTGACCACACGTTTCAATCCTGGAGAGTTCCCATGTCCGTCATCGCTCGCCGCGTCGTTCCCGTCGCCTTGCTGCTGGCTCTCGCCGGCTGCGGCAACAAACCCGACGCCGGTTCGCCGCTCGCCTTCGTGCCAGCGGATACGCCGTACGTCTTCGCCAATCTCGAACCGGTGCCGCAGCCAGTGGTCGACCAATGGTCGCAGATGACACGTGAGGCCTGGCCACTGTCCCTGAGCATGTACCAGCGCATGCTGGACAAGGCCGAGGCGCAGGATGCGGCCGCGGTCAAGGCGGCACGCGCGCTGCTCGAGGAAGTCTCGCAGCACATGACCGCAGGCACAGCCGAGCAGCTCGGCATCAAGGGCAGCGCACATGCCGCTATCTATGGCATCGGCATCCTGCCGGTCGTGCGCCTGGAGCTGGCCAATGCCGATGCACTGCGAGCGGCGATTGCCCGTGTCGAAGCCAAGGCCGGCTCGAAGCTGCCTGTAGCACGGCTCGGCGAGCTCGACTACTGGACGCTTTCGCTCGACAAGATGCAGATGCTGCTCGCGATCGTCGACAAGCAGCTCGTCGTTACGCTCGCGCCGGCCACCGCCAGCGAGGACCTGCGCAAGCAGCTGCTCGGCCTGACCCGGCCGGCCAAGCCCTTCGACGCGACAACCCTGACCACGCTGAACAAGCGCTACGGCTACACGCCGTACAGTTCAGGCTATGTGGACTTTGTGCGACTGGTCGAATTCCTCGGCGACGACGCCAACCCGGTGCGGCGCGAACTCGCGGGCGCCGTCTTTGGCGAAAAGTTGCCGACCATGGATGCGACCTGCAAGGCCGAAGTGCGCGCAATCGCCGGCAAGTTCCCGCGCGTCGTAATGGGCTATACCGCACTGGCGCCCAAGCGCATGACCGTCCATGCACAACTGGAAATGGACCCGGCGCTGGCCAAGGATTTCGCCGCCAGCCTCGTCGGCGCGCCGGGCACGGCGGGCAAGGCCGAAGGCCTCGTCGACTTCGCCCTGGCCATGCCGGTACTGAAGCAGAAAGCCTTCTGGCTCAAGCAGGCCAAGACCGTCGTCGACCAGCCCTACGCCTGCGCCGACCTCGCCGAGATCAACGAGAGCTTCGCCAAGCTCAGGCAAAGCCTGGACACGACCATCCCGCCACCGGCCAGCGATCTGAGCGGTTTCCGCATGGTGCTGAACAAGCTCGACTTCGCCGCGGGCGTCGACAAACCCGACATGGCCGGCAAGCTGGTGATCGCACTGACCAATCCGGCCGGCGCCGTCGCGATGGCGCAGCTCGCGCTGCCCAGCCTCAAGGACATCAAGTTGCTGCCGGACGGCAAGCCCGTCGCACTGCCCGCCGAGATGGCACCGGCGTCGGTTCCTCCGCTGTTCGTCGCGATGAACGACAAGGCCATCGCTCTCGCCGCCGGCAGCGGCGAGGAAACAACGCTGAGCGCGTTCCTCGCCGCACCGACAGCGGCAGAGCCGGTATTCCTGCGCATGCATTTCACCGGCGCGATGTACGCGCGCCTCGGCGGCGTGTTCGACGCGATGGGCCCGCTGATCCCCGAGGAACAGCGCGCCGACATCGCAACGCAGAAGCAGCTGTTCGCGGTCTACGAAAAATGGATCGACCACGCCGAGTTCACGCTGACGGCCAGAAACGACGGCGTCTCGCTGCTGGAAACGGTGGAGACGCGCTGAGAACGATGAATCCCGGCGGCGGTGATGTGCCGCTGCCGGGCCTTGCGCGGAGGCTGGAGCAACCCCCGTCGTCGAGGCTCCGATCATCGACCGCGACGCTGGCGACAGCCACTTGGCGAGCCGATCGTGACCGTCGATGGTGACGGACGGCGCAGCGCAGCGCGAACCCGCAGGCTGCCTATACGGCATCATTTGCCGTTGCAGAAAACCGCGAATTCAGGCCGGCAAACGGCTGCGCATCATGCGGGTTCCCAGCGGAACTCCAACGCCTCAGACGTACCCAGGGCCTGACGCAGCGCGCACAGCAGTACGGCTTCGGCACCGCGAGTGACGAGTTAGTCCGGCGACGACGTAGTCGTCGCGATCAGTGCTCGATTCCTACTCGATCACGTCGATCAGGAATCGAGATCGGCAGTGCCGATCAGGCGGACGGCACCCCTGCGGCTATCCTCAGCTTTCCATCAGCTCGACGCCGTCGAGGCCCTGGCTCAGGGTATGCGCGTCGCCGCCCTGGGCGAGCTTGATGCGCAGGCGCACTTCGTTGGCGGAGTCGGCGTGGCGCAGCGCGTCTTCGTAGCTGATTTCGCCGGACTGGTAGAGCTCGAACAGGCTCTGGTCGAAGGTGCGCATGCCGAGGTTGGTGGATTCCTTCATCACTTCCTTGAGCTTGTGCACCTCGCCCTTGCGGATGTAGTCCTGCACCAGCGGCGTGCCGAGCATGACTTCCATCGCGACGCGGCGCGCCTTGCCGTCCGGGGTCGGAATCAGCTGCTGCGCAACGATGCCCTTGAGGTTCAGCGACAGATCCATGAACAGCTGTTCGCGGCGGTCTTCGTTGAAGAAGTGGACGATACGGTCGAGCGCCTGGTTGGCGTTGTTCGCATGCAGCGTGCACAGGCAGAGGTGACCGGTCTCGGAGAAGTTGATCGCGTGCTCCATGGTCTCGCGCGTACGCACTTCGCCGATCAGGATCACGTCGGGCGCCTGACGCAGCGTGTTCTTCAGCGCGTTTTCCCACGAATCGGTGTCGATGCCGAGCTCGCGCTGCGTGATGATGCAGCCCTCGTGCTTGTGCACGTATTCGATCGGGTCCTCGATCGTGATGATGTGACCGGTCGAATTCTGGTTGCGGTAGCCGACCATCGCCGCGAGCGACGTCGACTTGCCGGTGCCTGTCGCACCGACGAACAGGATGATGCCGCGCTTGGTCATGGCCAGCGTCTTGATGATCGCCGGCAGCGAGAGTTCGTCGATGGTCGGGATCTTGGTCTCGATGCGGCGCAGGACCATGCCGACGCAATTGCGCTGGTAGAAGCAGGAAACGCGGAAGCGGCCGACGCCGGTTACGCTGATGGCGAACTGGCACTCGTGCGTCTTTTCGAATTCCTCACGCTGCGACGGCGTCATCACGTTGAGCACCATGTCGCGCGACTGCTGCGGTGTCAGCGGGTTCTGCGTAATCGGGCTGATGCGGCCGTGCACCTTCATCGACGGCGCGACGCCGGCGGTAATGAAAAGGTCAGATGCCTTCTTGTGCACCATCAGCTTCAGAAACGAGGTGAAATCTACGGTGCTCATTGCCTGCTCCAGAAGCGGTGCGATGGCGGGATGTGGGCGGCCGTTCGCCGGCCGTCGCGCATGTACCCGTTTCGCCCGCGAAAACGCGTTTCGGGAAAACCTTCGCTACCGGCAGACCCGTGCGCCGTTCCGCGTGGGAACGGCAGGCGGATCGCTGCGCCGGCTACTTGAAAATTTCCTTGTTCTTCGCATAACTGATGGCCTGCGGTCGCGTAACCAGTCCACGTTTCACAAGATCGAGCAGGCACTGGTCCAGCGTCTGCATGCCGTACTGCGCACCGGTCTGGATCGACGAGTACATCTGCGCGACCTTGTCCTCGCGGATCAGATTGCGTATGGCCGGTATGCCGACCATGATCTCGTGCGCCGCGATGCGGCCGCCGCCGACCTTCTTGAGCAGCGACTGCGAGATCACCGCGCGTAGGGACTCCGACAGCATCGAGCGCACCATCGGCTTTTCGCCAGCCGGGAACACGTCGATGATGCGGTCGACGGTCTTGGCCGCCGAGGAGGTATGCAGGGTCGCGAACACGAGATGGCCGGTTTCCGCCGCGGTCAGCGCCAGGCGGATGGTTTCCAGGTCGCGCAACTCGCCGACGAGAATGTAGTCCGGGTCTTCGCGCAAGGCCGAGCGCAGCGCCTCGTTGAAGCCGTGCGTGTCGCGATGCACCTCGCGCTG
>JAAFHE010000196.1 GCA_013298265.1 Lysobacterales bacterium
CGGTTCGCGCACCGGCTGCGCCTCGCCCGGCGGCGGCGGCTCGGGCGCAGGCCGCGCATTTGATCGCGCGGCGTGGCGACCGAGCAGATCGAGCGCTACCTCGCGCGAGATTTTTCCGCTCTTGAGCTCGCCCAGCACGTGCTCGATGAAGTCGGACACTCAGGTCACCTTGCCGTTGAAGTAGTGGCCGTTCGCACCCGCGTGATCGGGCGCGCCGTCGTAGTCGCCGCGTCCGGCATCCGCCTCGTCGCTCAGTCGCCGCAGCTGCGCCGCAGCGCTGCCGACGTCCAGAGTACCCTGCATCACGGCATCGACGATGCCGCTCAGCGGCGCGTCGGCCGGCATCGGCACGACGGCCGCGTCGGTCGGCGCGGCGTGAGCGGGTACCGATGGCGAGAACCAGTAACGCTCGCGCGCGAACGGATAGGTCGGCAGCGAGATGCGGCGACACTCGTTCGCGGCGAACAGGCCGGTGTAGTCGAGCGCGTGTCCCTGCACATAGAGCTCGGCGATCGCCGACAGGCGCTGCAGGTAGGCGGCAGGATCCCGCTCGTCGCGGCTTTCGGCGATGGACCGGTTGCCGTATTCCCGGATGGCAACGTCGGTGCCGATGCCACCTTCGAACTCGCCGGCCACGACGCCTTCGGCTTCGCCGCGTTTGGCCCAGCGTTCGAGCGTGAAGCACAACTCACTGGTATCGCCGACGACGCAGGCCAGCCGGTGAGCGAAGTGCTTGCGGCCGACCAACAGCGTGTAGCTCGTGTCGGCGCAGTCGACCGCATGGCGCTCGCAGTGAGCCGCGAGTCGCCGAGCCTGCTCACGCAGTTGCGGCGCGGTCTTCGCCGACAGCACGATCAGATAGCCCGGCCGCGACACCCGCTCGCACGCCGGCAGCGCTGCTTCCTCGATGACGCAATGCGCGTTCGTACCGCTGAAGCCAAATGAGCTCACCGCCGCGCGGCGGGGAACGTTCGCCGGCACGTTCCAGTCGCGCAGGCGGTCGTTGACGTAGAACGGTGTGCCGCGCAGATCGATGTGCTCGTTGAGACGCTCGAAATGCAGCGTCGGCGGCAACTGGCGGTGGCGCATCGCGAGCAGCACCTTGACGATGCTCGCGACGGCGGCCGCCGTCAGCGCGTGACCGATGTTGCTCTTCACCGAACCCAGCGCGCAGTAGTTCTGCGCCGGCGCGGCATCGCTGCGCACGGCGTCGAAAGCCGCCACCAGGGCCTCGACCTCGATCGGGTCTCCGAGCTTGGTGCCGGTACCGTGTGCCTCGACCAGCGTGATCGTGCGCGGGTCGATCCCGAAGCGCTCGTACACGTCACGCTCAAGCGCGATCTGCGACTTCACGCTCGGCGCCGTGATGCCGTTGGTCTTGCCGTCCTGGTTCACGCCCCAGCCGCGGATCACGCCGTGGATCCGGTCGCGGTCGCGCTGCGCGTCGCCAAGCCGCTTGAGCAGCACCACGCCCACACCTTCGGCCGGCACGAAGCCGTCGGCGCGCTGGTCGAACGCGAAACAGCGCCCGGCCTTGGACAGCATGCCGGCATTGGACGTGGTGACGTGGATGGCCGGGCCGCACAGCACGCAAACCCCACCAGCCAGCGCCATATCGCTCTGGCCCAGCACCAGGCTGTCGCAGGCACTCGCAATCGCGACGAGCGAGGACGAACAGGCCGTGTCGATCGCGAGGCACGGTCCCTTGAGGTCGAGGAAGTACGAGATGCGTCCTGCGAGTATTGATGAGCTGCAGCCAATCAGGCCCTGCGCGGACGCCGCATCCGGGCCGGCGCCGTAGTCGCCTGCGCCGCAGCCGGCGAACACGGCGCAGCGCGTGCCGGCCAGTCGGCTCGCGTCGATCGCGGCGTCCTCGATGCATTCCCAGCAGGCCTGCAGGAACAGGCGCTGCTGCGGATCCATGACGTAGGCTTCGGACGGCGCGATGCCGAAGAACTGCGGATCGAACTGTGCGACGTCCGCAACGGCACCCATGGTCCGGCAGTAGGTCGTGCCGAGGGTCTCGCCGCTGGCGTCGTAGACATCGTCGACCGACCAGCGGTCCCGTGGCACTTCGTCGACGCAGTCCCGGCCCGCGGCGATGTTGCGCCAGAACTCGTCGGCATCGTTGGCGTGCGGATAGCGCGCCGACAGGCCGATGATGGCGATGCCTTCGAGCAGCCCCGCACCGGCGCGGCCTTGCACGGCATCCGTGGCGGGCGTCTGCGCGGCGGGTTGCGCCGCCGGCTGCGAGGATGTCGCGGTGCCCGGCGTCGGTAGGTCCACCGCCGGCAGGGTTGCGGCGGCGGCCGCAGCAACAGGCGTCGGCACCGGCGGCGTCGATTCCACCGCTGCCGGTGGCGCAGGCCGCTTGCCCAGCTCCCGGGCGACATAGGCCGTCAGATCGCGAATCGTCGGATAGTCGTAGAGGCGCGTGGCGGGCAGCGCGAGGCCGTAGGTGCGATTGATGACGTGGGTCCATTCCACGCCGACGATCGAATCGAGACCGAGCTCGACGAACACGTCGTCGGAGCTGATGTTCTTGCGCTCGATGTACAGCGCCTTGGCGAGCGATGCGGTCAGCGAGTCCACGATGGACTCGATCGACGGAACGACGGCTGCGGCCGGGCGCACTTCGACGGTTTCGACGCGCATCGGCGCGGGCTGCACGGCCGTCGCGACGAGCGGCTCGGGTTCTGGCTTGGGCACCGCGACACGAGGCGCTGTGGCGTTCGACAGGGCGCACAGGGATACGGACGGTTTTCCGGCGTTGCGTTGTACCCCGGCGAACCGTTCTTCCGGCGCGGGCCGCTGCGCCTCGACCGCGTCGCTAGTCGACATGGCGATCACATCGGCGATCGTCGTCTTCGAGAGATTGCCGAACCAATACAGCTCACGCGCAAACGGATAGGTCGGCAGCGCGATGATGCGCGGCGTGCCGTGGGGGTACAGGCGAGCCCAGTCGAACGCCAGTCCCTTGACCCACAGGCCCAGGACCTTGGCGTACTTGCCGCGTTCGAGCCACTTGGCGATCGCCTCGTGCAGTTCGTCGTCTTCGCTGAATACGGACAGCGCCTCCTTGTTGCGCTTGACCTCGCCGCGGTGCAGATCATCGATCGCCTCCTCGTCGGTGAGGTAGCGCCGCAGCTGCCGGGTCAGTTCCTGCATCGTGCTCGCGGTGAAGGCCAGACGCTGTTCCATCGCCTCACGCCCGACCTGCAGCGTGTAGGCAAGGTTGGCCAGGTCCGCATCGCCTAGCGAGTGTCGGGCGATCGCGTCGAGCAGTTGCTGCGCAAGGGCTTTGAGCCGCTCTTCGCTGCGCCCGGACAGCACTACCACGGCCGGACGCGTGAGCACGAACGGTGCCTCGGCCGGTGCGATGTATTCCTCGACGATGACGTGCGCGTTCGCGCCGCCGGCACCGAACGACGAGATCCCGGCGATGCGCGGATACTCGACCGTCGCCCCGGCTATCGTCACCTGCGGCCGACGCCAGTCGGTCAGCGCGCGCTGCACCACGAACGGCGTCGTGCTGAAGTCGATGTTCGGATTGAGCGTTTCCGCATGCAGGCTCGGCGCCAGCTGCCGGTGCTTCATCTGCAGCAGCACCTTGGTCAGCCCGGCGATGCCGGCCGCGCTCTCGGCGTGACCGATGTTCGACTTGACCGAGCCGATCGCGCAGAACTGCGTATCGGCCGTGTGCCGTGCGAACGCCTGCGTGAGCCCCGTGATCTCGATCGGATCGCCCAGCGACGTGCCGGTGCCGTGCGCTTCGATATAGCTGACGGTGCGCGCGTCAATACCGGCCTTCGTCAGCGTCGCGGCAATCAGATCGCGCTGCGCGACCGGGTTGGGCACCGTGTAGCCGTTGGTCTTGCCGTCGTGGTTGATGCCCGTCGCACGGATCACGCCATGGATCGGATCGCGATCGGCTATCGCCCGCGCCAGGGGCTTGAGCAGCACCGCGCCGACGCCCTCGCCCGGTACGAAACCGTCGCCGCCGGTCCCGAAACTGTGGCAACGCCCGCTCGCCGACAGCATGCGGCTGCCGCACAGCATCGCGTAGTTGGCCGGATGCAGGTACAGGTTCACGCCGCCGGCGAACGCCAGTTCGCACTCGTCGCGCAAGAGGTGTTCGCAGGCTTCGTGGATCGCCGTCAGCGACGCCGAACACATGGTGTCGATCGGCATGCTCGGCCCTTGCAGGTTGAGCACATACGACACGCGATTGGCCAGCGAGCCGAACGACGTCAACGGCGCCACCGTCTCGCCGCGCCGCCACAGCTCCGGCCCGTACAGGTCAAAGCCCGTCTTGGTGATGCCGGCGAACACGCCCACGCGGCGCTGATGCGCCGTCGCGAAGCGTTCGCGCGTATAGCCGGCGTTTTCCATCGCCGCCCAGCACGTTTCGAGGAACAGGCGTTCCTGCGGGTCGACGTTCATCGCTTCGCGCGGCGAGATATTGAAGAACAGTGCGTCGAACTCGGCAAAGCCGTCGACGAAGCCGCCCCACTTGCCGTAGCTGCGGCCGGTCGCGATCGCACGCTCCATGTCCGGCTCGAAGAAGCCCTCGATCTGCCAGCGCTCGGCAGGGATCTCGCCGATGCTGTCGTGGCCGTCGCGCAGGTTGTCCCAGTACGCATCGACATCGCGCGCCTGCGGATAGCGACCGGCCAGGCCGATGACCGCAATCGCGCGCGAGGACGGCACGACGGGTTCGGCCGACACCGTCGGCGCCGCTACGCGCGGAGCCGGTGCCACGAGCGGCGCTGCCGGCGCAACGAGCGGCGCAGCGGCAGCCTGTGCCGGCGCATCCTGCATACCGCACCAGCGCGCGCACGAGGCAGCGTGCTCGCGCACGAGGAATTCGCCGAGTTCGGCCAAGGTCGGGTATTCGTAGAACAGCGTCTTGGACAGCTCGCCGAAGATGCCCGTGAGCCGCGTGTTGAGCTGCGTGATCAGGATCGAGTCGATGCCGTAACTCTCCAGCGGCTCGGTCACGTCGATCTGCGCCGCAGTGAGCTTCGTCACCGCGCCGAACAGACGCTGCAGCTGCTGCAGCGTGCGCGGCATCAACGCCGAAGCCTCGCCCTGCCACACCGCATCCACGGGGGCCACATCCACCGCAACCGGTGCGGGCGCCGTGCCGTACAGCACCTGCACCCGCGCCGCGTCGCTGCCGCAGGCCTCGTACAGCGCCTGCAGACCTTGCGCCGTCGGCATTGCGCCCGCACCGAGCGCGCGCAACGCGTCGCGCCGCTCGGTGCCGACCTGCATGCCGCCTTCGGCCCACAACGGCCAGCCGATCGACACGGTACGCCCGTGGCATTCGCCGCGCGCCACCGCCTGTGCGCGCTCGTGCGCATACGCATCCAGGAACGCATTCGCCAGCGCGTAGTCGCCCTGCCCCACGTTGCCGTACGCGCCGGCCGTCGACGAGAACAGCACGAACGCATCAAGCGCCAGATGACGCGTGGCGCGGTCGAGGTTCACCACGCCATGGACCTTCGGTGCCAGGACCTCGCGGTACTGCGCTTCGGACTTGCGCAGCAGGAAATCGTCCCGGATCACACCGGCCGAATGCACGATGCCGTCGAGACGACCGTAGCGCGCGACGACAGCCGCGACGAGCTGCTCGACCGCGGCAGCATCGCTCACGTCCGCACGCTGGTAGTCAACCGTGAGACCTGCCGATTGCGGCAGATCGCGCGGCGCGGAGCGGCCGACCAGCACCACTGTCGCCGTGCCCGCCTCGCGAACTATCGCTTCGGCCACGAGGCGTCCGAGTCCGCCACAGCCACCAGTGATCAGATACACACCGTCGCGCTTCCACGGATGGCCCGCTACGCCCGACACGCGCAGCGGACGATACCGGCGCTCCTGCCAGGCCGTTCCCGTGCAGCGCAGCTCGGCCGCGTCGCTCGCCGCGCACTGCGCCAGCTGCGAGGCCAGGAGCCGCGCGTCCGCCACCGCCTCCACACCGATGACCTGGCCGCGCAGCAGCGGCTGCTCCAGGCGCGCCGTCTTGAGCAGACCGGCCAGCGCATACAACGTCTCTTCGCCGGCCGGTATCACGACCTGCACCAGCAGCGGGGCGCGCGGCTTGCCCTGCAGCCAGGACTGCACACGCTGCAATAGCTGCCAACCGTAGTGCTCGATCCGCCCAGCGTTGTCGCCGCCTACGTCGGACAGCGTTTCCACACGCGCCGACGGCCATGCTTCGGCCGACACCGCATCCGGCCAGCCGGCGAACAGTACCCAGTGTTCTCCAACCACCGGCGCAGCCGAAACCGCCGGCACCGGTTCCCACTGTGGCGTCAGCAGCATCGTCTGCAGCGCTTCGTCCGCGCCCGACGCGGACGCCGCCGATGCCGCCGATGCCGCAACGGGCTCCGTCGAGACCCAGTGCCGCTCATGGGCGAACGGATAGGTCGGCAACGACACGCGCGGCGGGATCGATGCGGCACGCATCGACTTCCAGTCGACGATCAGGCCTTTCACCCACAGGTCGAGCAACTTGTCGAGCTTGCCCTTGGCGATCCATGCCTCGATCGCTCGCTGCAGGTCCTCGTCGGCCGCGAACACGCCGAGCGCTTCGCGATTGCGCTTGACCTCGCCGCGATAGCTGTCTTCGATATGCCGCTCGCCTGCGACGAACGCGGCGAGCTTGCCGGTCAGATCCGCCATGCCGTCGAAGCGGCACGCAAAGCGCTGCTCCATCGCCTCGCGTCCCACTTGCAGCGTGTAGGTCAGCGCCTCGATATCGGGCGACGGCTGCAACCGCAGCCACACCAGCATCCGCTGCGCGTGCTCGCGTAGCTGATCAGCGGTGCGCGCCGACAGCACGAATAGACCGGATGCCGCCGACGGTGCCGCCGGCCGGACCGCACGCCCAGCCACATATTCCTCGATCACCAGATGCGCATTGGTGCCGCTGTAGCCGAACGAACTCACCGCCGCGCGCCGGCGTGCGCCGCCGACCGGTTCCCAGTCGCGCAGCGTGGTGTTGACCGTGAACGCCGAGTT
>JAAFHE010000197.1 GCA_013298265.1 Lysobacterales bacterium
TCGGTGATCGCGTGCACGGGCCGGCCGATCAGGTTCTCGGCGTGCTCCTGCGGATTGCCGATCGTGGCCGAGCAAAGGATGAAGGTCGGCTCGACTCCGTAGAACGCGCAGATGCGCGCGAGCCGGCGCAGCACGTTGGCCAGGTGCGAGCCGAACACGCCGCGATAGCTGTGGATCTCGTCGATGACGACGTAGCGCAGGTTCTCGAAGAACTGCGCCCACTTGGTGTGATGCGGCAGCATGCCCTGGTGGAGCATGTCGGGATTGCTGACGACGATGTCGCCGTGCAGGCGTATCGCCTGGCGCGCGTCACCGGGCGTATCACCGTCGAAGGTATAGGCACGCACGCCGAGATTTCCCGCGCGATTGAGTTCGAGCAGTTCGGCCACCTGATCCTGCGCGAGCGCCTTGGTCGGGAACAGGTACAGCGCCTTGGCGCGCGAACGGATCGCCGCATCGACGACGGGCAAGGTGTAGCAAAGCGACTTGCCCGACGCGGTCGGCGTCACGACGACCGTGTGCCGGCCACCCTGTACCGCGTCCCAGGCCTCGGCCTGGTGACTGTAGAGCCGCGAAATGCCGCGCAGCCGCAACGCCTCGCGCAGTGGCGGCGACAGCTCCGCCGGCAGCTCCGCATAGCGGCCCGGCTTGGCCGGCACGGTGAACTGTCCGGTGATGCGGTCGGCGTAGCGCTGGGCCAGCCGCGCAAGCAGGCGCGCCGGATCCGGTGGCGCCGGCACTTTGTCGGCGATGAGGCGGGCGAGATCGGTGGACATCGGAGATTCCGGGCCATGGCGGGGCTCGGGGCTATACGGCTGGTGTGTCTCAGAAGCTGCGACACGCCATCGAACCGCCGCGCGGCCGCGCAACCGTCGGCGCGAATCGGGGGGATTCCATGTCAGCCACCTATGCGATTGCGTCGCCGCGACGCATTCCGCTTGCGCTCACACTGGCCTTGATGGCCGTGATGGTGCGGCCCTACTGGGCCACTTACGATCCAACGAATTTCCTGCATTTCTGCAACGTGGCGACGTTCTTCACTCTCGTGGCGGCGTGGGCCGGATCGCCGCTGCTACGTCCATGCCTCGCGGTCGGCCCGATCGTGCCGCCGTTCGTCCGGCGCGTGGATTTCCTGTCGAGCTGCCTTGCGTGCCGCGGCTGGAAATGACGGACTACCTGTTCTATATCGGCATCCCTCTGTTCGTACGAAGGCTTTCCTCGTCAGATGCCCGGCCAATAGCACCGTTTCGGCGCTCGCTGCATGGCATCATCGCCGCACTGAGAGTACCGGCGCGGACACAGCAGTACCGCACGGATTTGGACCAATCAGGAAACAACTCATGCACCGTCGTCTTGCCGCACTACCGCCGCTGTTCGCGGCCTTGCTGTGTTCCACGGTCCAGGCACAGGTCAAAAGCGACCGCGTCTTCCACAGCGGTGTCGAACCGGCCTTCGTCGTCGCCGGGAACATCGGCTATCCCGCCCCGCTGGCGGGCGCCACGATCGAAGCTCTCGCCGGCAACTACGTTGCGACCACGCTGTCGGCTGCCGACGGCAGCTATCGTGTCCATCTCGAGACCCGCTATCTCGCCGGCGATCCGTTGATCGAACTCGTAGGCTACGGCAACGGCACACGCACGCTCGAAGTCTGGGCCGGCGCGCTAGGACCGCTGTTGCGGCTGCAGTCGCTCGGCAGTGCAGGCGGTGTCAGCGACAGCCAGGAGGCGTTCGCTCGGCTCGGCCCCTACAGCACCGCCTCGACGGCGGCGTTGTACGGCTTCAACGGCTTCGCACGGATTACGGATGCGGCGACGTTCCAGCGCGCTACGCGCGCATCGGCGCCGAACCCCTACCTCGTCTTCGGACTTGCACTGATCGCGACGGGGAACCTGGTCCTGCCCGTCACCACGACGAACACATTCGCCGCGGTGCTTGCGCCCGCGCCGGCGCAGCAACTGTACGGCGACGTCGACCAGCTCAACACCATCCCGTGCACGCAGCCAGCCGATTCGGCGTATTGCGGCGTTGCGCTGACCCTGCCTGTCGACGCGACCGCCGTCCCGGTCGCCGCGGTAGCGCCAGGCATCACCTACGCGCCGTACATCGCCTATACCAGCGTGCTCGACTCCAGCCTTGAAAGCCAGCTCGCGTATCAGGTGCAGGGCACCAGCGGGAGCGTGTATTTCGGCGCGGCGGTGCCGGCCGCGTCCACAGCCAGCGCCAATGCCCAGGGCGGATTCGATCTGGCCAGGAGCGACGGCTTGCCGTACAGCAGCCGGACCTATTTCAGCATCGTCAACGGCAACCAGGTGCGCACGGTCAGCGATACGGTCGGCATTCGCGTGCGGCCGAGCTATGGTCCGGGCGGCATCGCGCGCCATGCAACCGGTTTCACCCAGCGGATCAGCTATCCGGACAATCCGGAAATCCCGTCGCGCGTACAGCCGGCGAACCTGAGCCTACCCACGGACACCGCCGGCGAAGCACTGCATCCGCTGCTCGCCGGCAGCCTGCCAAACCTGGCCAGCGGCAGTTTCGTGATGGCGCTGCCCGAAGACCTCGGCGCATCAGCCGGCGGCATCGAGGCGCGCTTCGGCTACGACATCCACGATTTCGCGACCAGCACCGGCACGACGCGGCGTCGTGCACGCAGCCTGAGCTGGAGCGCGTCCGGCAACCAGGTCAATCTGACCTACGGCGCCACGCAGGCGACGCTGCAACTCGTCAACGAAGAAGAACCCGGTGTGTGGCGCAGTGTTACGCGCCTGCAAGCCACCGGCCAGGACATCATCCTGGTCGGCCTCACCATGCGCGCCGATGTAGTCGGCTGGAGCGCCGCTGCGCCGCCGACCGCATACCAGTCCCGCGTCAACGGCCAGATCTGCGGCTCACCCTACGGCGACCTGGATCAGTTCGCTTCCGATGCGGTGTGTTCCACGTTCGGATGGATCATGCAGCCCGGCGGCGTGATGGACCGCATTGACCAGGCCGGTTGGGGTACCTGGAGCTACGCCACCGCGCCGCACGCGGGCAAACTGCTGTTCCAGAACAATTCGACGACACAGAAGCGCGGCTGGGAGCGCGTGCGCTATGCGCAGGGTAGCGGCTACGTGCTCGAGAACTTCGTCATCGGCAGTCCGGCGCCGGCGATCACCTTCGCACCAACCTCGCGCCTCGTGCGGATTCGCGACTACTGACGCCCTCGCCTCGCGATGGCTCGACGGCCCCGGAGCGCATCCCCGTTGCAAGACCTGCGCGCCGTGCGCATGGAGAACGACGGGAGCAGGAGTAGGGGCGAGAAACCCGTGGGAAAGCAGAGCCGCGCTTTTGCTTTCACTGGTTTTCTCACTCCTCGTCACTTCTCACTCGCTCGTCAGCACCGCCAGAAACGCCTCGCCGTATTTCTCCAGCTTGGTCGTGCCCACGCCGCTGATCTGAGCCAGCTCGCGCAGCGACATCGGGTGCTCGCGCAACATGTCGAGCAGGGTCGCGTCGTGGAAGATCACGTAGGCCGGGACGTTCTGCTCCTTGGCCAGCCGCGCGCGCACGGCACGCAGCGCATCCCATAGGGGCCGCTCGTCGTCGCCGATCTGCAAGGTGTTGCTCGCGCGGCCGGCCTTGGCGCTGGGCTTGCCGGATTTGCGCGCAGCGCGGCGTTCGGCCTGGGCCGCCTCGAAGCGCATCAGCACGCGGGTTTCACCCTTGAGCACGCCGCGGCTGGATTCGGTCAGGTGCAAGGTGCCGTAGCCTTCGTGATCGGCGCCCAGATGGCCGGCCGCGACGAGATGGCGGAACACGCCGCTCCATTGGCGCGCGTCCAGATCCTTGCCGACGCCGTACACGCTGAGAGTGTGATGGTTCCAGCTGCGCAGCTTGTCGCTGTCCTCGCCGCGCAGCACGCTGACCAGATGACCGACACCGAAGCGCTGGCCGGTGCGATAGACCGCCGACAGCGCCTTCTGCGCGACCTCGCTAGCGTCCCAGCTGCGCGGCGGCTCAATGCAGTTGTCGCAATTACCACAATTACCCGGCGCCTCTTCGCCGAAATACCCCAGCAGCAGACGCCGCCGGCAACCGGTCGACTCCGCATAACCGAGCAGCGCCTCGAGCTTGGCCCGCTCCACGCGCTTGCGTTCCTGGCCGGATTCGGACTGCGCGATCATCTGGCTCATCGTGACCACGTCGCCTAGGCCGTAGCACAGCCAGGCATCGGCCGGCAGGCCATCACGGCCGGCGCGGCCGGTCTCCTGGTAATAGCCTTCCATGCTCTTGGGCAAGTCCAGGTGCGCGACATAACGCACATCGGGCTTGTCGATGCCCATGCCGAACGCGATCGTCGCGACCATGATCACGCCTTCGTCGCGCAGGAAGCGCTGCTGGTTGGCGGCGCGCGTCGCCTGTTCCATGCCGGCGTGGTAAGCCATCGCGTGGAAGCCGTCCTCGACCAGCGCCGCCGCGGTCTCATCGACCTTCTTGCGCGACAGGCAATAGACGATGCCGGACTCGTCGCGGTGCGCCTCGAGGAAGGCCTTGAGCTGGCGCCGCGCGTTGTCCTTCTGCACGACCTGGTAGCGGATGTTGGGCCGGTCGAAACTCGCGACAAACTGGCGCGCGCCGTCCAGTCCCAGACGCTCGACGATCTCCGAACGCGTCGGCGCATCGGCCGTCGCGGTCAGCGCGATGCGCGGGATCCGCGGAAAGCGCTCATGCAGCAGGTTCAAGCCGCGGTATTCGGGACGGAAGTCGTGGCCCCACTGCGAGACGCAATGCGCTTCGTCGATCGCGAACAGCGACACCGGCACGCGTTCCAGCAATTCCAGCGTGCGCTCACCGAGCAAGCGCTCCGGCGCGACATACAGCAGCTTCAGTTCGCGCCGCAGCAGGCGCTGCTCGACTTCGCGCTGCGCCTGCGGCGACAGCGAGGAGTTCAGGAAGGCTGCCGCCACACCGAGCTGGGTCAGCGCATCGACCTGGTCCTGCATCAGCGCGATCAGCGGCGATACCACGATCGCCGTGCCCTCGCGCAGCAGCGCAGGAACCTGATAGCACAGCGACTTGCCGCCGCCGGTCGGCATCAGCACCAGACAGTCATTGCCGTTTTCGAGATGTTCGACGATGGCGGCCTGCTCGCCACGGAAACTCGCGTAGCCGAATACGCGATGCAGGACTTCAAGAGCTTCGGATTTCATCCGTGCATGCTAACGGATGGGGCAAGGCCCTGGCATGGGACGGCGCCGGCGCGATGGCTGCGAATATTCCGGGCGGGTATCGTCGCGGGCCGAGCCGCATCGCGACCGCAGGCAGCCGGGAGTGCGACCAGGCAGGCCGAAGCACCGTTGGAACACCTGCGGCCGTGATCCTTCCGGATTTCGTGCAGGTTGCTGCGGCTTCGCGCCCTACGCCGAGCGGCCAGCCGATGCGCGTGCACTGAGAGGGGCCGCGCGCAGCCGGCACAACGCAAATCACACGCGCTGGAAACCCGATGATGAACACCACGACAGGATCGCCAGGTCCTCAAAATGACAACGGAGCCCCGCTCATCTACCAGCGACGGTAGATGGACGCGGCCCCGCTGTCGGTTTTCGACGGCGCCGTCCAGCGGGCGCCGTCGATCGCTGCACTAGGACCTTACGGAGCGGTGTAGCTGCCCGTCAGCGAAACGCCGGAGAACGTCGAGAACGCGCGCAGCATCACGAAATACGTACCTGCCTGAACGTTCGTGATGGTGCAGGTCTCCGCGTTGCCGCCGACGTACGGACGGCAGTCGTAGCTCGACGTCGTCGGCGCGGAACCGAACTTGACGAACAGGTCGGCGTCGCCCGTGCCGCCGGCAGTGACGAACCTGAGATTCGTCGCACCGGCGGGAACGACGAGCCTGTAGGTCTGCGTCTGCAAGCCCGTACCGGCTGAAAGTCCGGTTACTGCAATGCCGTTGCACAGTATCGCGCCGCCACAGCCGCCCGAGAAGACTTCCACCGGCGACGATTTCGTCTGGGTCGCGCCGCCATTGTCGGTCACGGTCAGCGACACGGTATACGTGCCCGGCGATGCGAAGGTCTTGCTCGGGCTTGTCGCTGTCGACGTTGTGCCGTCGCCGAAGTTCCAGTAGCGCGACGCGATCGTGCCATCGACATCCGTCGAAGTGTCAGTGAACGTCGCCGTCAATCCGCTGGTAGTGAACGAGAAGTTGGCGGTGGGCACGATGTTCGATCCACTGCCCGTCAGGAAGCTGCCGGTCAGCGAGACGCCCGAGAACGCCGAGTATGCACGCAGCACGACGTAGTAGGTGCCGGCTTGCGCGGTCGCAATGTTGCACGTTTCTGCGTTGCCTCCGACGTAGGGACGGCAGTCGTAGCTCGACGTCGTCGGCGCCGAGCCGAACTTGACGTAGAGGTCCGCGTCACCCGTACCGCCCGACGTGACGAACCTGAGGTTGCTCGCACCGGCGGGAACGACGAGCGTGTACGTCGCGGTCGTCCCGCCCGCAGCCGCCGACAGATTGGTCGCCGCAATGCCGTTGCACAGCGCCGTGCCGCTGCAGGGGCTCGAAACGACCGTCACCGACGACGTTTTCGTGTGCGTCGCGCCAGCGTTGTCCGTCACGGTCAGCGACACGGTGTACGTACCGGCCGCGGCGTAGGTCTTGCTCGGATTCGTCGCGGTCGACGAGGTGCCGTCGCCGAAGTTCCACGCGCGCGCAACGATGCTGCCGTCGCTGTCGCTGGAGCTGTCGGTGAAGGTAGCGGTGAGTCCGTTCGTCATGGAGCTGAAGTTCGCGGTCGGCGCGGTGTTCGGTGCAGCGACCGTGACGGCCTTCGAGACGGAGTTCGCCGTGCCGGAGTTGTCCGTGACGGTCAGCATGACGCTGTACGTGCCGCTGACCGCATAGGTCTTCGACGGATTCGTCGCTGTCGACGTCGTCCCGTCGCCGAAGTTCCAGAGGCGCGATGCGATTGTGCCGTCGGC
>JAAFHE010000201.1 GCA_013298265.1 Lysobacterales bacterium
CGGATCCGCGTCGTGCAGCGGTCGCGGACCAGCGCGACGGCACGGAAGCTGTCGTACGACAGCGGCAGGTAGAGTCCCGACGGCATCGACGATGACGATTCGCCGGCCGAGTCGAGGCCCGGCAGCGCACCCGCGACACACGTCACGCCGCCGTCCAGCAGTGCAGGATGGAACATGTACTTCGCGCGGTCGGCGCTGGCTTCGTCGCCGAGCGAGACGTCGGCAAACGCGTGCGTCGTCGACGAGTAGGCTTGTCCGCGCACCTGCATGAAGCCGTCATGCGAGAGACCGCGCTCGCGGAACGACGAGTAGATCGCGTCCGTGGCCCTGGTCTGCTGACGCAACGGTGCGACGGACTGATCCTCCTCGGGATCGAACGACGCCGCCGCGCGGTGCATCTCGCCGACGGCGTAGCGCGCCTTGTCGGCGACCACGCGGCCGTCCTGCTGCCGCGTGCCGTCGATCAGCACCTGCCAGACGCCCGGCCGCACGTCGAGCACCTGCATGTCCACGAGGATGTCTTCGGTGCCGGGCAGCACCATCGGCTGGTGTATGGCCAGCCTACGCAGTTCCAGTCCGGCGAAGTCGTGGCCCTCGCGGCGGAAGTACTGGTAGATCATGTCGATGTAGGCGAGTCCGGGCAGGATCTTCAGCCCGTGCACCCGGTGCACCGACACGAGCGGATTGGAATTGCGAAGAACGAATTTCTTGCTCATGACTGGCGCGTCCCCATTGCGATGCCCGACCTTCGGCGCTGCATGCGTGCCGTGTGATTCACTCCCAGGCTCCTTCCGTCACCAGATCGCCCTCGCCCCAGGGATCGGTGGCATCGGCCTGCGCCCAGACCTGCTGCGGTTCCGCTGACGGCGCCACCGATGCTGACGGCGCGGCCGAGGCTGGCGTACCGGCCGTGCTGACGTTGATCCGGTGCAGCGCCGGCACCGGCAGCGGCTGTCGCCAGACATCCGCGTGCGCAACGCTGCCTTCCACGATCACATGGGCATTCGTGCCCCCGTCGGCGAACGAGTTGATCGCCGCCACCCGCGCTGCCTCGCCCCAGGGCCGCAACTCGCGCGAAAAGCGGAACGGCGATGCGTCCAGGTCGTAGTGCGCCATCGGCTCCCGCGCCGACAGGAACGGTACGCGCTGGCCGTGATGCAGCATCAGGACGACCTTGATCAGGCTCGCGATACCCTCCGCACACAGCGGATGGCCGATGTTCGGCTTCATCGATCCGAGTTCGCACGGCTGCACCCGCTCCGGGCGATACACCGCCTCGATCGCACGCAATTCCAGCAAGTCCGTGATCTCCGAACCCGAGCCGTTCACGTCGATGTGGCTGATATCCTCGGCGCGCCAGCCGCTGCGCTGCAGCGCCCGCCGCATCACGTCCTTCTGCGCGTGCACGTTCGGCGCCGTAGGACCTGCCGTGCGGCCGTCGTTGTTCACCGCCGCCGCCCGCACCAGCGCGTAGATCCGGTCACCGTCGGCCACCGCCTGCGCCTGGCGCTTGAGCACTACCATCCCTATTCCTTCGCCCAGAATCGCCCCCTGCGCCCGGCGATCGAATATGTGGAACTCGCCGCGCTGCAGGATGCCGCGCTGCTCGAACATCCGCAGCGCCCCCGGACCGTTCAACAGGCTTACCCCGCCCACCAGCGCCGCATCAATCTCGCCGCCGCGCAGACCCTGCATCGCCATGTTCAATGCCACCAGGGCTGACGAGCACGCCGTGTCCACCACGAGGCTCGGCCCGCGCAGGTCGAAGAACTGCGAGACGTTCGCCGCCAGGTAGTTCTGGCCCATCGCCAGGATCGGATTGACCGCCTCGCTCAGGCTCACCGGGTCCGCGTGGTACTGACCGCGCGCGCCCAGGAAAACACCGCTGCGCGTGCCCTTGAGCTCCGCCGCCGAGTAGCCTGCGTGATGCCACGCCTTGAGGCTTTCTTCCAGCACCAGCAGCGCCTGACGATCCATCGCCCGCGCGTCGGCCAGCGCCAGATGGAAGTATTCCGGATCGAAGTGGTTCACATCCTCCAGCAGCGCCGCCCAGTCGTCCGCACCCGTCTCACCCCAGCGCGACGACGGGACCGGCGCAATCGCGCTACGGCCCTGGGCGAGCAGATCCCAGTAGCCCGACACGTCGTTCGCTCCGGCAAACCGGCACGACAGTCCCACGATCGCCAGCGCCTCGTCCGCCACCGGCGATGGCACGGCAGAGGCCCGCTCCGGCGCCGTCCCCGCCGGTGGGACCGGCACAAACGATACGACCTCCAGCGGCGGCGGCGCAGCCGCCTCGCCGGTCGACAGGTTAGCCCGCAGCACCGTTTCGTACTTCGACACCAGCCAGCGCGCAAACGCGGTGATCGTCTGATGCTCGTACAGCATCGACGGATCCAGCGCATCGTTCACCTGCGCGCCGATCGGCACCAGCACCTGCATCAGCAGCACCGAGTCCACGCCGTAGTCCGGCAGCGGCGTCTGTACGTCGACCTTCTCCAGCGGCATCTGCAGCTGCTGCGCAAACAGCGCGCGCAGCCAGCCTTCCACCTGCCCCAACAGCCCTGCGCCCGACGGCACCGGCATCGGCACGGCGGTCGGCGCCGCGGCCCGTGCGTTCGCACGCGCTACGGGCGGGCCGCGACGCCGCAGCAGCCGCGACGCCGCAAAACGCGAACCGTCCACCTGCAGCGGCGCCAGCACACCGCGCCGCTGCGTCGACACGATCCGGTCCAGCCAGTCCATGCCCTGTGCGTCGCTGTGGCTCAACAGGCCCAGCTCGCGGTACACGCGGCTCTTCACCTCGCCCATCCCACTCTCGTTCCAGCTACCCCACTGCACGCTCACGACCGGCAGACCACCAGCCTGCTCGCGCCGCGCCACCTGGTCCATGTACGCGTTCGCCATCGCGTAGTCGGCCTGGCCCGTCGCCAGGTCCGGCACCGCCGCCGAAATCGACGAGAACAGCAGGCAGAAGCGCAGCGGCGCATCGCGCAGACCGGCCAGCAGCGTTTCCAGACCCGACACCTTCGGCGCCAGCACAGCGGCCATGCCGTCGAGCGTCTTGCGCACGAACGCCGGTATCTGCGCATCGGCCACACCGGCACAATGCAGCACGCCGTGGATCGGTCCCAGATCCCGCAAGCGGTCCATCTCCTGCGCCAGCGCCGTCGCGTCGCACAGGTCGACCGACGTCACCTCGACCGCCACGCCGTCGGCCTGCAGCGCCAGCAACGCGCGCAACTTGTGCCCGGTCGCATCCCCCTGCACCGCCCGCGCCTGCCACTGTGACCGCTCGGGCAACACCTCGCGACCCGTCAGCACCAGCCGCTTCACCCCATGCCGCCGCACGAAATGCCGCGCGCACGCCAGACCCAGACCCCGCGTCCCGCCGGTGATCCACAGCACGCCCTCGGTTGCCCAGTCCAGCTCCGCCGACGCGCCCAATTCCACTTCTTCCAATTGCGCGCAGTAACGCCGACCGTCCCGATACCGCACCTCGACCGCGTCATCCTCCGCGCCCAGCTCCTGCACGACCTGCGCTATCCACGCCTCGCCCTCACCCGATTCCAGGTCCACGTGACGCGACCGGATCCGGCCGTACTCGCTCTGCAGCATCCCGAACAGGCCGGCCTGCAGCGCACCCGCGTCACCTCGCGTCACACACAGCGCACGGCCGCCCTGCGACGCCCGTGCCTGCACCCACGCCTGCACGATCTCCACCCAGGCCAGACGCTCGTACGACACCGCGCCACAACCGGTCACGTCCACCAGCGCGTCCCACTCGCTCCAGTCCGACGCACCACGCCAGCCGTCCTCGTCGCTGCGCACGATCCGCGTCTGCGCCCAGCCCGCCGACAACGCCTGCGCCACACCCTGCGTGCTGGCGTCCGACACGATCAGCACACCGCCGACCACCTCAGTCCCCGACAGCACCGCCTCCTGCCAGCCCTTCACCAGCACGCTCTCGCGCACTACTGCTGCGGCCGTCTGCTCCACCGCCGGCTCCAGATCCGCCTCGCGCAAACTGATCCAGTAACGCTCGCGCTCGAACGGATAGGTCGGCAGCGCGATGCGGCGCGGCGGCAGCGGGCCAAACAACCGCGCCCACGGCAATGCATATCCCTGGCAGTACAGATCCGTCAGCGCATACAGCGCTTCCTGCCGACGCAGCCCGACCAGACCCGCGCCGTCGAGTCGCTCGAACAGGCTATGCGCGTACTCCGTCAGCGCCGCCTGCCCGACGAATTCACGCGGAACCACGCCGCGGAACAGGTTCGGCAGGCGCTCGCCCGTCTGCAACTGCCGTAGCAGATGCTCCGCGTTGTCGCTGCCTTCCACGACCACCGCGCAGCGATGCGCGAAGTGCTGCCGTCCGCACAACAGCGTGTGACTCATCGCCGTCAGCGCCTCGGCGTCCCACTCGCGCCGCAACAACAGGTCGATCAGATCAGCGATCTTTCGCTGCAGCGCCTCGGCGCTCTTGGCCGACAGCACCAGCGGCACGGCCTGCAATGCGCGTATCGGTGTCTCGCGCACGCGATGGTCCTGCAGCACGAGGTGTGCGTTCGTTCCGCTCATGCCGAACGCGCTCACGCCGACGGTTCGCGCCCGCGCTGCGCTGCGCGGCCACTGCCGGCTGTCCGGACCGACCCACAGCGCGCTGTCCTGCCAGTCGATGTAGTCGCTCGGCTGCTCGCAGTTCAAGCTGCCCGGGATCGTCTCGAGCCGCAACGACAGAACCGCACCGACCAGGCTGAGCAAACCCGAAGCCGCAAACGAGTGGCCGAAGTTGCACTTCGTCGAAACGATGGCGCAATGCGCGTCGGCTCCCTGACGTGCGCCGAAGACCTCACGCAGCGCATTGATCTCCACCGGATCACCCAGGCGCGTGCCGGTACCGTGCGTCAGCATCAGGTCGACGTCTTCCGGCCGCACCCGCGCCTGCTCCAGGACCGTCTGGATCAGCTGCGCCTGCGACGCGCCGTTCGGCGCCGTGATGCCATTGGTCTTGCCGTCGTAGTTGATGCCGCTGGCGCGGATCACCGCATGGATCGGGTCACCGTCGGCTTCCGCCTGCGACAGTCGTTTGAGCACGACCGCCACGACCGCTTCGCCGGGCACCATACCGTTGGCGCGACGGTCGAACGCGTAGCAGCAGCCGTCCGGCGAAAGCATTCCCGCCTGGCTCATGCTCATGTACGTCTGCGCCATCAGCGAGACGCTCGCACCCGCCGCGATGGCGGTATCGCACTCGCCGGCGCGCAGGCTCAGGCAGGCCTGATGCGCCGCTACCATGCCCGACGAGCATGAGGTGTTGATCGCCATCGCCGGGCCACGCAGGTTCAGGAAATACGACAGGCGAGAGGCAAGGATCGCCTCGTGCGTACCGGTCAGGGAGCCCTGCCCGCCCACCAGGAGCTGGTATTCGCCCTGTTCCACACCGACGAACACGCCGACCGTGTGGCGCTGCAGCTGAGCCTCGCCGTAAGCAGCGTCTTCGAGCGCGTTCCACGCTTCCTGCAACAGCAGCCGCTGGCGCGGATCCGTGACCTGCGCTTCGCGCGGCGAGATCTCGAAGAACAGCGGATCGAACTCATCGACGCCGGGCATGGCCGCAAGCCATTTGCTCTTGAGCAGGCCGCTGGCGAAATCTTCGCGCCAGTCGAACCGCTCGAGCGCGATCTCCGACACCGCCGAACGTCCTTCCGCGAGAATCTTCCACATTTCCTCGGTCGTTCGCGCGTCGGGGAAACGGCCGCTCATGCCGATGATCGCGATCGGCTCGTGCGGGGACGGTGCGCCGCTGCGTGACGACGCTGCGGCGACGCGACTCGAACGCACCGTACGGCGCGTCGCAATGGCCGCTGGCGGCGGTGCCGGTTCGACGACAGCGTCGGCACCGCCGTAGCACTGCTCCAGCCGCTCGCGATGTCCGGCCAGCAGATACGCCGAGACTTTTTCCAGGCTCGAATGACTGAAGAAGACCGCCGGCGTGACCTCGATCGCATAGTGCGCCGAGATGCGCTTGGCCCACTGCGCCAGCGTGATCGAATCAAATCCGTAGTCGGCGAGATTGTCCTGCGCCTGGATCTGGTCACGGCTCAGTTTCAGCAGATCGCCAATCTGCTGCTTGAGATCCCACTGCACGCACTGCTCGATCGGGAAGCCACGCAGTTCCGGCCGGCGTCGCGCGGTGCCCGGCGCCGGCGCCGTGATTTCCGGAGCAACCGCAACCGGTTCGCGCAGGCCCAGGGCCTGTTCGATGCGGTCACGTCGGCCATTCATCACGAGATAGTGCCCGTCGGCCTCGCCGAGCAGACGTTCGAACGTCGCGATGCCTTCTTCCGCCGTCAGCGCCCGCTGGCCGCTGGTCTGCAGGTATAGCTGCGTGTTCGCGGCGTCGCCTGTGCCCATGCCGCTGTCGGCCCATACCGGCCAGGCGATCGCGATGCGCTTGAACCGACTCTGCACGTTGTCGGCATAGGCCATCTCGAAGCGATTGGCCATGGCGTAGTCGGCGCTGCCGAAATCGCCAAGTACGCCGGAACTCGAAGTGAAGTAGCAGATGAACCGCAGCGGCTGGTCCGCAAAGACGTCGTCCAGCACCTGCGTGCCACGCACCTTCGGCGCAAGGACACGCGCGAACGCCTCGGGCGAGCGCTCGAACAAGGTTCCTCCCTCGATCAGGCCCGCCGCGTGGATGACGCCGTCGATCCGACCGAAACGCGCCACGGCCGCGGCGACGCCGGCACGCATCGCCGCCGCGTCGGCCACGTCAGCGGCCACGACCATCACCTCGCCGCGTGTCGTGCCTTCGGCGATTTCAGCCGCGCGCGAAGGATCCGGCGTGCGCCCGCTCAACACGACCTTCGCGCCGTAGCGCGCCAGCAGATGGCGCGCGAATAGCCCGCCGAG
>JAAFHE010000202.1 GCA_013298265.1 Lysobacterales bacterium
GCGAGGATACCACACAACAGCGTCACACCGGCGTCGGAAGCCCTTGTTTCTGGCCGTTTTTTACCGTTTATGACAGTGCGGGCGCGCCCCCTTGGCGGAGGGCACGAAAAATCAGGCCAGCTGGCGCAATTCCTCGGCCAGCAGCACCGGAATTTCCGCCGCCTCGAACTGACGCGCGAACAGCGGCACGGCGAAGGAAAAGCGCTCACCGTGCTTGTCCAGCACGTAGGCCAACTGCAGGCGCGCGAAGGATCGCCGCAGCATCTCGACCTCGACATTCGCCCACGGCCGCAGCAGTTCGACCATGTCGGCGAGGCTGGTACCGGTCTGTGACGCGACGCGGTACACCACGATGCGGTCCAGCCGCGAGGCGCTTTCGTCGTGACTGAGCCGGCCCCAGCCCGCCAGCGCGTCGAGGACAGCCTGGGAGTTCAGCGCGCGCTCGACGTCGCCCGCCTCGATCGCGCGACCGCCACGGTCCAGCGCCTCAAGGCACTCCTGGCACAGGATCGCAATGAGGTTCGCGCGCCTGCCGCTCTGCTGCACGATGCGCTCGACCAGCGCGTCGTCCGCGAAGCGCAGGTTGAGCACACCCAACGGTACGGTAGCGAGTTCGCGGCAGGCATCCGCTTCCAGTCCGCCGACACTGACGACTTCACCGAAATTGCGCAGCGGCGACTGGTAATCCAGCGCCGCAGCGGCGTAGAGGTCCCAGAAACCGGCGAGCAGGAAATGGCAGCGCCCTTCCTCGGACAGCGCGCGCATCGCTGACAGCTCGGCATAGTCGCGCGCCGCGTCGGCGCGGAAGAACGGATCGGCCTCGTCGATCAGCAGCAGCAGACGCTTGCCGCCCTGCTGGCGTACCAGTTCGGCGACAACGGTCGACAGATCACTGTCCAGCGGCAGGCCGCTCTGCGCAGCCAGGCGCGGCAGCAGACGATGATCGCGCAGCACGATATAGACACAGGCCAGGTGCGGGTGGGCTCGCAGGCGCCGTTCGATCGCTTTCATGAGGCTGGTCTTGCCGAGCTGGCGGCCGCCGATCAGCAGGTAGTTGGACGGCTCGCGCTGTACCACACGCGCCAGCAGACTCTCGCGGCCGAAGAACGACGACGCGCGCGCGACACCGCCGCGGGTCTGGTACGGCGAGATCCGCGTGAGGCGCAGTTGCTGCGCCATCGCCCGCAGCAGGACGTGCAGCGGCTCGCGTTCTAGCAGCCAGGCAGTCTGGATTTCCTGGCTGATGCAAACGAACAGGTTGGAGCGCTCGGCGCACAGCCCGCGCAATTGCGTCTCCGCCGCCGCGTTCGGCGTAAACACCAGCAGCACGTCCAGACCGGTCTGCTGCTGGCGCAGATGACGCACGAGCTGCGCGCCGTCCAGGTCAGCGGGCGGCAACCACGCCAGACAACGTTCCAGCGACACCGGCATGTCACTTGAAAAAGTCCATTCATATACATTTCCTGGAAGATTCCATCCGCCGCTCGACGCGCACTGCGCCGCCACGCGCAGGGCGAAGCGCTGCGCGCGTTGTGCCTCGACGAGTTGCGCAAACCCCAGAGCCTCGTTCCAGTCGACCGGATCGACGCCAGCCGCCGCTAGCGTGATGTCGCGGCGCTGCAGCCAGCCCAGTGCCGTGTCGATGCGCCGCAGCAGCGGGAGCGGCATGCGCTTGAGCCGGGCCGGATCGCGCTGGATCGGCGCGATCAGCGGATGGCGCCAGAGCAGCAGCACACCCAGCACGAGCAGTACCAGCAGCGACAGCACAAGCAACAAGGTGAGACTGCGCGTTGTGCCGCCGCTGTAGTCCTCTTCGCTGCGGCAATTCAGCGGCAGGTAATCCGGCGGTATCGGCGGATCACCGGCGCGACAGCTCCAGTCGCGCGTCTGCGGATCCCTGCGATACACCACGCGCCGGCCGTGCAGGCTTCGGTCCAGCTGCGGCAGCGGGCGCACGGTGCCGATGATCGCGTTGGGCTGCAGCGACAATTCGAAGACATTTCCGAGCGCCGGCACCTCGATCGCATCCAACCGCGTCGGCCACTCGTCGCGGTCGCCGACGTAGGCGTTGACACTCATGCGCGCCGTTTGCAGTTCGACCCAGCCGTTCGCCAGCCAGGCCTGGCTCCGCGGGCTGACCAGCACGCCGCTCAGCGACGAGTTCCACTGCGGCACGATCAGCGCCGTACCGACGAACAGGGTGGCAGCAGCCACCAGGGCGGCGCGCAGCCAGAACTTGCGCGTCGGACTCATGCGCCGGCATCGCTCCACGCGGCGATGATCTGGCGGCCGGCGCGGCGCACCGCGTCACAGCGCCATTCCAGCTGCAGGCCGTCGCCGCTGGCGCGTGCGGTCACGAGATTGGCCCAGAACAGGCGGCGCAGTAGCCGGTCGATCAGGTAGGGCTGGGCGCGGCCGATACTCGCCTGCTCCAGCCAGGCACCGACGCGCACCCGCGCATCGGCGTCGCCGAGCAACGGAACGAAGCCCTCCCACAACCGGATGCTGCCGGCGAGGCACTCAAGCAACGGGGTCTGCTTTCCGGAAGAGGGTTCCGCATGCCAGCGCAGCGCTTCGTCGATCAGGGCCGGATGGCCGCCGCAGGCCTGTTCCAGCCGGGTCAGCAGCGCGCCGTCGACCTGGGCAGCCGGCAATTGCCGGCCGGCCAGCGCGCGCAGCTCGTCAGGACCAGGATCCGGCCAATTTTCAACACTTGCAATATTCAACAAAGACAAATCCCCGCTCTGGTACTTCAGCTCAGCCAGCGCCTCGCCGCCGCAGAGCAGCAGATGCAGCCGGCCGCTGTACATCTCGCTGAGGCCGCGCAGGATGCCGGCGAGCGACTCGCGCAGATGCGCCTCGCCCTGCTCGAAGCGGCTGACCAGGCAGAACACGCGCTCGCCCGCAGCGAGGCGCCGTTCCAATGCCGACTCGAAGGCGAAGTCCGAATCGACGCCGTCAAAACCGCATTGCGCCCCGATCGCACTGAAATAGCTGCGCGCATCGGCTTCGACGCTGTAGGGCGGCCGCACATGCAGCACCGCCGTTTCGCCATAGCGCTGCCGCGCCGTCGCGAGCAGTGCTTCGCGGAATGGTGGCTGGCCCCAGTGAGCCTGGCTCAGCAGCATCAGGATCGGATACGGCGCCAGCCGCTGCAATCGCTCGAACAGGCGGCCGATGTAGTCCGCATAGGGCTGTCCCGGCGCCTGGCCGCCGACGGGGTATTCCGGTTCGAAGCCCGCACTGGAGAGCAGCCGGTCGGTTTCCTGCTCGCTCAAGCGCAGGTAGCACGCGCATTCGACCAGCTTGTGGCGATGCTTGCGGTTGGGCATCGACAGGCCATGGCGCCAATTGTTGACGGCTTCGCGGCTCATACCGATCTCGGTAGCGACACCCGAGGCACTCGCACGGATGCGGCGCATGAAGACAGTCAGCAGACCGGCGAAATCTTCGGACATCAGCGCATCCACGCGGCTCTCAGGATCGCGCACGCTACGCAAGGCTGGCGGAAAGTCAAACATACCCGACTCGCCTGCCTGACCACGCAGGTCGTTCGCCTTTCACGCCCATCTGTCACCGCCCTGTGCCGTTCGCGACCGAGCGCATTGTCAGCATTGCCCACGCGTGCCGGAACCGGCCAGATGTCCGGCCATCTCCCTCGCCGCTTGACGCGGCGTCAAGCCGATGAGGGTGTTCGCTATTGCCGATCTCACCGTTTATCCGACGTATGCAGCGGTACACGAACCGCCGCGGCCTTTTTAGCCACCCTGAGGACACCTCAATGACCGCATTGCGCCTGCTCGCCCGTCCCTTCTCCCTGGCCATCGCCCTGCTGCCGCTGGGCGTGGCCGCTGCGCCCAAGGGAACGACCACGTTCGCCGTCAGCGCCGGCAGCTTTTCCGCCTGGACCATCAATGGCACTTCCAATCCGCCGCTGACACTGGAGCGCGGCCGCACGTACGTGTTCGACCTGACCGGCGTGAGCGGGGTCCATCCGTTCAACATCAACACCTCGAACACGACCGGCAGCGGCGCGCGCTACAACGTCGGCGTCAGCAACAACGGTGCGACCGGCGACACCGACATCACTTTCGTCGTGCCGGTCGCCGCACCGAACAGCCTGCACTACAACTGCGGCAATCACGGCGCGATGAACGGCACGATCACGGTGATCAATCCGGACAGCATCTTCGCGCACGGCTTCGAACCGTAGGCCATACCGACTTGCGAAGTCGGCCTGCGACTGCGTGCCCGTACAACGGCTGCCGAACCCGCATGCGGGGCGTCGCTGCGCCTGTCCGCCACAGCGCACGGGCGCCGTGGTTGCGCCGCCCCACGCATCGTCATTCGCCGTGATCCCAGCGCAGGCCGATCGACCAGGTTCGATCCGGCCCGGGTTCGTAGAAACGCCCATTGCCTTCGTTGACGATGACCGAGCCGATGTAGCGGCGGTCAAACGCATTGTCGACGCGCGCGAAGCCGTGCAGGCGGCTCCTGCCGATTGACCAGTGACGGCCAAGATCGAGGTTCAGCACCGCGTAGCCCGGCGCGCGCTGGCTGCCGCTGTCGTTGACCGTGACCGCACCAACCGCGACCGCCTGCGCACCTACGGCCCAGTGGCCGCCACGCCAGTGCAGCCGGCTCGCCAGCTGGTCGCGCGGCACGCCGGGAATTCGTGTTCCGGTCGGCACGCGTGTAGTGGGTGTCGTGCAACCGGCAGCGACGCAGATCGGAAACGTGTCGCGAAACCTCGCGCGCAGATGCGTATAGGCCAGGTCGAGCTGCCACGCGGCACCCAGCGGCAACAGACCGGTCGCTTCCAGTCCTTCGCGCCGCGCACGCCCGACGTTGCGGAAGCTGCTGCGCCCGCCGACATTGCGCGCAACGGCAAGCTCGTCATCCGTATCGGCGCGAAACAGTGCCGCTTCCAGCATGGCGCCGCGGCTGCCGCGCCACTTGCCGCCCAGCTCCACATTGCGGCTGCGCGCTGGACGCAGGTCCAGCGCCAGGCCCGCGGCACCGTCGGCGCGGTAACCCAGTTCGTTGAACGTGGGTGTCTCGAAGCCGCGGCCGGCCGATACATGGATACGCCAGTCATCGCGCGGCGCGAACATCAGTCCGGCGACCGGCGTGGTCTGCGCGTAGTCGGCCGTCCCACTGTCGTCCGGATTCGTCGCGATGATGTAGCGATCGTCGGACACGTAGCGTATGTCGCTGCGGCGCGCGCCGGCCAGCAGCGACCAGCGTGGCGCGAATTCCCAGAACGCCTGAGCAAAGATGTCGCGGTTGCGTGCGGTGTTGCTTTCGTCACGCCGCAGCGCGCCGCGCACGCCGAGCGTACCGGCAACGAAATTCTCGAAACCGCGGCGCTGCTGGCGCTGCGCATCGGCGCTCGCGCCCACAGTCAGCTCGACTGCGCGCGCCGCGAGTTCGCCGCGCCAGGACCAGCGCAGGTCGGCACCACCGTAGTCGCTGTCGAGATCGATGACGCCGCCGGCGCTCAGCGGATTGATCTGCGCCGCGACAGGCAACGCAAGATACTGTTCGATCGCGCGATGCCCCACATACGTCATGGCGCGCAACGCATGCCCGCCACCCAGCGCCTGCTCGAGAACCGCACCGAGCTGGTTCTGCGTCGCCGACTTGCGCGTGTCGAACTGATGCGCGACGGCCGTCGCCTGGCGTGGATCAACCAGCGCTTCGGCACGCGTCAGGCCTAGGGGGTCCTGCGCATCGGGCGAATGGAAACGATTCGCGACCAGCGACAGCGAGCCGTCGTTGCCCATCGCGATGCGCAGCTTCGCATTGAACGATTCGCGCCGCGCTGCGCTATGGTCGCGATAGCCGGCGCTATCGGTTACCGATGCGGCCACGCTGTAGCCGACGCGCTCGTTGTCGCCGCGCGCGCTGACACCGGACGCGGTGCTGCCGTAGCTGCCAACACTCGCCTGCGCGCGCAGTTGCAGCGGGCCCGCACCTTCGGCGCTGACGATCTGCAGCACCCCACCCGAGGAGTTGCCGTACAGCGCGGAGAACGGCCCGCGCAGTACCTCGATGCGATCACCCGCGAGCAGGTTGAAATGCGAGATCTGACCTTGCCCGTCAGGCATGGTCGCGGGGATGCCGTCGGCGTAGAGGCGCAAACCCCGCACGCCGAACGTCGAACGGGCGCCGAAGCCACGGATCGACAGCTGCGTGTCCTGCGCCAGGTTCTGCCGTTCGCGCGCGAGCAGTCCCGGCACGCCGGCCAGGACGGCTGACACGCTCGCCGGCGCCTGATCGTCCAGCGAGACGACGCTGATCGAGGCCGGCACCTCGAAATGATCGGCGGGCCGCAGGCCGGTCGACAAGACGATGATGCGCTGCAGCGGCGTCGCCGGTTCCTCCTGCGCGCATGCCGGCGCACCCGGCACGCCGGCAGCGATCAATCCGGCGCCAAGCATCCGGGCAACAAACCATGTGAGGAAGAGAAATCGGCTCAATCGACTATCCGCCCGCGTCATCAGCACACAGTGTCGCCGAAACAAGCAGAAGGAAATGTCGTCAGCGCATCGACCAGATAGCTGACCAGCGCACGTCGACTACCTGCGCTTCGCAACGCCGACTCGACTGTCGTACAGCGCGAGTGGCTGAATAACCAAGCGCGCGATCGCATCGTGTTTTCCGCATCGCTATTCCCGCCAGCCACGGCTTTTTGCACAATCGCCCTTCATGCCGAGGACAAGCCGATGCCCGCACTGCGTTCCCTGTTCGTTATTGCCGCAATCGCGAGCGCGCCCTTCGCCGCCGAGGCCACCGAACGCGGCAGCGTCACCCAGACGTTCCAGGTGAGCGCGGCGGGTTCTGCCGCGTGGACCATCAATGGCCAGACCAATCCGGCGCTGACCCTGCAGCGCGGCGGCACCTACGTGTTC
>JAAFHE010000002.1:0-9363 GCA_013298265.1 Lysobacterales bacterium
GCGCATCGGCGCGACTCGCCGCTGATCATGGGGCTGCTGCCGGGCGGTGGTGCGATGATCAGCTACCGTGCGAAATTCTGAGCGGGTCGCGGGCATGCCGGACGTGGCTACCTGGTGTTTTGCACCACTGAACCGGCGGTCTGCCCGAACAGGATCTTGCGGCTTTCGTCGGTGATGGTCGGGCGGCTCTTGTAGTCGTCGGCATGGGCGTAGGCGCGGATCGTCGCAGGCCGTTGTGCGATTGCCTCGAACCAGCGCTTGAGGTTCGGGAAATCGGCGAGGTTCTGCTGCTGGCGCTCGTGCGGCACGATCCACGGATAGCAGGCCATGTCGGCGACGGTGTAGTCGTCGCCGGCGATGAAGGTGCGGCCGGCCAGGCGCCGGTCGAGCACGCCGTAGAGTCGGTTGGTCTCGTTGACGTAGCGCGTGATCGCGTAGGGAATCTTCTCCGGCGCGTAGGTGCCGAAGTGGTGGTTCTGCCCGGCCATCGGTCCGAGTCCGCCCATCTGCCAGAACAGCCATTCGGTGATCGTTTTCCGGCCGCGCACATCGTCCGGCAGGAACTGACCGGTCTTCTCCGCGAGATAGAGCAGGATCGCGCCGGATTCGAACACCGTGATCGGCTCGCCGCCATCGGCGGGTGCCGTGTCGATGATCGCCGGCATGCGGTTGTTCGGCGAGAACGCGAGGAAGTCTGGCTTGAACTGCTCGCCGGCGCTGATGTCGACGGGCTTGATCACATACCCGAGACCGGTTTCTTCGAGGAACAGCGTGATCTTGTGGCCGTTGGGTGTGGGCCAGTAGTACAGCTCGATCATGATGGGCGGTCCGCGGGGGAGATCGCTAGCGTGTGGGGCGGGGCGGTGCGGGTTTCAAGGCGTGATGGCTCGCGTCGGCCAGTTGTCTCGCCGACGCGCCGTCATCGCGGTGCGATCGGTCGTTCGACGCGAATCCGCGGCGCGCATCAGGACGGCGTCTCGACGGCCTCGCTACGAACGGGCGTGAGAAAGGCGTGCAAGTACGCGTCGTGGGCGGCGACATCGAGGTTGGCGGCCGCCGCCATCGGATCCCTGCGTGCACGCGCGACGTAGGCGTCGACACGGCGTCGTCCGAACGCGACCGGATCGTCGCCTTCGGCAGCGCCGATGCCGAGCAGATACAGCCACGCATTGTGCGCATCAGCGACCTCGCGTACGGGCGGATTGCCCCAGTGCAGCGCGTCGGCGTTTGGCGCTTCCTCTATACGATTCCAGGCCAGCCAGGCGAGCGGTGGCAAGCAGAGCACGAGCAGGATCCAGCCCAGAACACGTCGCCATCGCGGCCGCGGACGACGCGGACGCAGATAAGTGAGGTGACGACGAGCGGCCATGACGGTTTCCTGCAGGCGGGTCGAGCCGATGATGGCGCGGCGCCGCGGGACTTGTCCAAGCGACGGCGGGGCGCGCAGTCCGCTACCTGCCGTGCGGCTCTGCGGCGCATCGCGCAAACGATGCGCGCTCAGACATTTCGGCGCCAGCTCGACGCTGAGCAGGCATCGGGCCGAAGAAAGGCATCGCGACAATGCTCTGTGCCAGTGCGCGCCGGTGATGCGAGGACACGCGCCCTGCTCGTCTTCCCGCTGTCATCCGTTCCGTATACTCGTGCGCTGCCGTATGGTACGGCGCGGAGAGATCGCATGACGTTTTCACTGTACGCTGCAACCATTCCCTCGTATCTGCAGATGCTGCGCTCGATGTCGGCGCTGATCGACAAGGCCGATTCATTTTGCCGTGACAACGACATCGCCGCGGAATCGTTCCTGCAGGCGCGGCTGGCCGAGGACATGCACCCGTTCACCTATCAGATCAAATCCACGGCCGTGCATTCGCTGGGCGCGATCGAAGGGGTGCGCAAAGGCAGCTTCAGCCCCGACAACACGCCGCCGCCCGAAACCTTCGACGCGCTGAAGGCGCGCCTGCAGGAGACCATCGCCGCGCTGGAAGCGATAAGCCCGGACGAAGTGAACGGGTTCGTCGGTCGCGACATGAAATTCGTCATCGGCGAACGGCAGCTAGACTTCACCGCCGAGAATTTCCTGCTGTCGTTCTCGCAGCCGAATTTCTATTTCCACGCGACGACCGCCTACGACCTCCTGCGCTCGAAAGGTCTGCCGATCGGGAAGCGCGATTTCATGGGGATGCCGCGGATCAAGGCGGGTCAGTAGTCCACCGGTACGCCGATGGATACATCCGCGCCGCGAGCAGGCCTTCGTGTACTCGCAGTGTCCGCAAGCTCGTCGCTTGCGCCACGGAAAGGCGGCGCGCTTTGCGCGCGCCGCCGCCAAATCTAGCCCAGCCCTTCCGCGACCTCGAACGAGCAGCCGGTCTTCGCCTTGACGTCCTCAAGGCTGACGCCCTCGTGCAGTTCGATCAGGCGCAGGCCGCCGCCGTCCTTGACCTCGAACACGCACAGTTCGGTGATGATGAGATTGACCACTTTCTTGCCCGTCAGCGGCAGGATGCACTCGGGCAGGATTTTCGGCGAGCCGTCTTTCGCGGTGTGCTCCATCAGCACGACGACGCGCTTGACGCCGGAGACGAGGTCCATCGCGCCGCCGGGGCCCTTGACCATCTTGCCCGGCACCATCCAGTTGGCGAGGTCGCCGTTCTCGGAGACTTCGAGGCCGCCGAGGATCGAAAGATCGATGTGGCCGCCGCGGATCATCGCGAAGGAGTCGGCGCTGGAGAAGAAGCTCGAGCCGGGGATGGCGGTGATGGTCTGTTTGCCGGCGTTGATCAGGTCGGCGTCGACCTTGTCTTCGGTCGGGAAAGGGCCGATGCCGAGCAGGCCGTTTTCGGATTGCAGCGTGACATTGACGCCGGCCGGGATGTGGTTGGCGACGAGCGTGGGAATGCCGATGCCGAGATTCACGCAGTAGCCATCACGCAGTTCCTTCGCGGCGCGTCGGGCCATCATGTCGCGCACGGGATTCTCCTTGCCCGCGGCACCGCCGGTGACGGTGCGGAACTCGATGCGCTTCTCGTAGTTCTTGCCCTGCACGATGCGGTCGATGTAGATGCCGGGCGTGTGGATCTGGTCAGGCTCGAGTTCGCCGACCTCGACGAGTTCCTCGACTTCGGCGACGGTGACCTTGCCGCAGGTCGCGATCATCGGGTTGAAATTTCGTGCGGTTTTTCGATAGACGAGGTTGCCGAAGGTATCGCCCTTCCAGGCCTTGACGATGGATACGTCGGCGGTGATGGCCGGTTCGAGTACGTATTCCTTGCCGTCGAATGACTTGGTCTCGCGCTGCTCGGCGAGCTTGGTGCCGAAGGCCGTGCGCGTATAGAAGCCCGGGATGCCGGCGCCGCCGGCACGCAGCCGTTCGGCGAGCGTGCCTTGCGGTGTGAGTTCGAGTTCCAGTTCGCCGGCGAGTACCTGGCGTTCGAATTCCTTGTTCTCACCGACGTAGGACGCGATGACTTTCCTGATCTGGCGCGTCTTGAGCAGCGGGCCCATGCCGAAGTCGTCGACGCCGGCATTGTTGCCGACGATGGTCAGTCCCTTGGTGCCGGCGTCCTTGAGTGCCTGGATCAGGTTTTCCGGGATGCCACAGAGGCCGAAGCCGCCGGCGGCGAGGGTCATGTCGTCGAACAGCAGGCCGTCCAGGGCTTCGGCGGCGGAGTTGTAGACCTTTTTCACGGTGCGTCCTTTTCGGCTGAATCGGGCAGTTATCCGCTTACGTGCGCCGCTAAGGCAGGGGCGCGGCGGCGGGCAGAGATCGGCTGGTCAAACCTGACGCGAGCGTAGTGCGTCCGCGTGACCGTTCAATTGTACTTCCGGGAATGCTGTCTACGGATCCGAACGCAGCAGCGAGCCGAAACTGAGATAAAAGGAATTGTTGCCGCCCTCGGCGTGACCGAAGCCGAGGAACAGCGGGCCCAGGAAGGTGTCGACACCCAGGAACACACTGCCGGCACCGATCAGCTCGTCGCGGCTGATTGCTTCGCGCGATTCCCAGATGCCACCGGCCTCAAGGCTGCCGCCGAGATAAACCGGAACCGAGATCAGCCGGGTTGCGTCGGTCAGGCGGCGGTAGTAGACGACACGGCCGAGCGCGATCTGGTTGGCCAGCAGCTGGTTCTCCGTGAACCCCGACAGATTGCCCAGGCCGCCCAGAGTGCCGAAGGTGGACAGCAGCTCGCCGTCGCCGCCGGCGGAATGCATGCGCGCGCCGACCAGCCAGCGGTTCGGACCGGCCGAGAACGCAGTGTCCCAGCTCAGGCGCGAGATGTCTGACGTGGTGGTCGCATCGACGCCGCCGACGAGGAATTCGTGTGACAGGTCCAGGCGTGTGCCCTGGCTCGGAAAGCCGGAGTCGTCGAGGCTGTCGCGCGTCGCGCGCAGCATGATGCCGCCGTAGGTGTCGCTGATGCTGCCGGGCAGGTCCGGCGGCCCAACGCGGCGGCGGGCCTCGTCGTAGGCATAGGACAGTGTGCTGGACAGACGCCAGGTCGAGTTGGGCGTGTAGCCGGCCTCCAGCGCGGCCGCGGAACGGCTGCGACGGTATTCGGCCAGCGCGTCGTTGGCCCGCGCGCTTTCCAAACCGAGCGGGAAGTTGTAGGCGCGGTAGTTGAGGTAGGGCGCGACGTAGAACTGCCCGGCGTCGCCGAGCGGCTGGTAGAACTCGCTGTGCAGGCCGGTCACTCGACCCAGTTCGATGCGGTTACGCGATTCGCCGCCGCGCTCGTTGAGGCCAGTGAAGTTGACCTCGCCGATCAGCTGGTAGCTGTTGCGTCCGGCGAAATCGTCGGACAGGCGCAGGCCGAAGCGCAGGAAGTTCGGACCCCAGCCCTTGTCGACCGGCCGCACGGTGAGGCCCGCCTGGCCGTCGCGCTGTTCGAGCTCGTAGGTAATGCGCTCGTAGCTGCCGTCGCCGTAGGCCAGGCCGATGTCTTTCTCCAACTGCTCGGTGTCGAGCGGTTTGCCGACCGTGCCAGATAGGCGCTGCTCGACGTACGCGGCCGTGCGGCTGCGTCCGCGCAGCACATCGAGGAAGGCGATCAGCGGCGGATCGAACGCGCGCCGCTGGTGGCGTGCCTGGAATGCGGCGTAGTCGGCCTCGCTGACGCTATAGCGGCGCAGCGCGGCAAGCTCGGCTTCGGCCGCGCGCTCGCCGGCGGCGACGGCTTCATCGGCGCGGTGGAACTCGGCGCTGGTCATGTCGCCCATGTCGGGTACGAGCAGCAGATCGTTGGCGGGATCGAGTGTGGATTGCTGCAGATCGGTTTCGCGCTTCATCAGTGTGGACAGCATCTGGTTGGCGATGCTGAACGGGGAATTGAGCTTGTCCTCGTCGAGCAGCGGCTCGCCGACGTTGACCACGATCAGCCGCGTGCCGCCGATTTCGCGTGCGATGTCGATGGGGACATTGTCAACAATGCCGCCATCGACCATAAGCCGTCCGCGGTAGCGGATCGGGGCGAAGGCGCCGGGCACCGACATCGACGCGCGGATCGCCATGGCCAGATCGCCGTCGCCGAAAACCACTTTCTCGCCGTTGCCGATATCCGTCGCGACCGAGCGGAACGGGATCGGCAGCTGGTCGAAGTCGGGCAGCTGCGCCGTCGACAGCAGCAGGCGGCGCAGCAGTAGCTGCAGCTTCTGTCCCTGTACCAGGCCACGCGGCAGCGCGATGCTGCCGTCCTTCAGGCCCAGCTCGATGCCACCGAGGAAGCGCAGTTCGTCCTCCTTGCGCCGCATCGGCAGTTCTTCGCGCGAGGGATCGTCGCGGAACATGTCCTTCCAGTCGATGCCCTTGAGCACGACTTCGACCGCGGCGGCGTCGTAGCCGGCGGCATACAGGCCGCCGGCGATCGCGCCCATCGAGGTGCCGGTGATGCAATCGACAGGAATGCGCTCGCGCTCAAGCACCTTGAGCACGCCGATGTGCGCCGCGCCGCGTGCGCCGCCGCCGCCGAGCACGAGGCAGGTCTTGGCGCTGGCGGTGAATGGAAAGGCGAGAATGGCTAAGAGCAACAAGTGGGCGCAACGCATAGGGCTCTCGGTTGGGCAAATGGGACGGCCGAGTGGCGTCAAGTCCCGACGATGCATGAGGGTTCGAACTCGTCCAGAACAGGGGATGCCCTAATCACCGCGGAGCGATGCTACAAGCCGGTAAACGCCGGTCGTGGGATTGCGGCCCGGTTCGTTTTCGTTGTTCGCATCCAGATCCAGCCTTTCTGCGCGGCTACAGGCTGCCTCCACGCCGTCGATGAATCGAACGAAGTCAGGTTTCTTGTCGTAGGCCGGAACATGCTCGCGCATGAGACGGCATAGATCATGGCGATGCCGCGCGCCCGGCGGGTCGCGAAAATGAAGCAGCAGCCATATTTCAAAGCATGGATTCGAGACGGCAAGTTCGATCTGTCGTGCGTGAGCCAACTGGCGAGCTTCGTTGAGGTGCGGATGTTCGTCGACATCGACAACGCACCATACCGAGTCGAACTTTAGGAATTCGTCACCGTGTTTTGTTGCGTCCCTCTGGGCCTGTTCTTTCCGCCGCGCCGCATGATTCACTACGGTAAGCGGCACGCCCACTGCGGGGACGCACTCGATCTCGATAGCGGCATTTCGGAAATAGCGTTCAAGCCCATTGATGTAGTCCGGCTCGGTACGCGCTCCTTCACAGACGACAAGGATCCGACGCTTGGGCTCGCGGAATGGCGCGCGGCGTGCGGGTCGGCGCTGACGATCACGGCCTGCCATGCTCAGTCGCCGGAGACGTCGAGATTGCCAAGCACGGGCACGGCGCCGTAACGACCCTGCAGATAGCCGCGCTCGAGATTTTCGTGTTTGCGGGCCTTGAAGTCGGTGAGCGGATAGAGCTCGGTAGCGCCCCGATCGTTTTTCTCAGTCAGCCAGACCTGATCACGACGCAAGGGTGCGTCTCCCGACACGCGGCCCAGCAAGTTTGTGTCGTGAGTGGAAAAGATCAGTTGGGCGTTGCGCGGGTTCGACTTCGCGTCGTTGAAAAGCGCGACGATGCGCAGGGCCAGGACCGGGTGCAGGCTGCGTTCGAGTTCGTCGATCACGAGTACCCAGCCGTGTTCGAGTGCTTCGACGATGCGCCGTCCATACTCGAATAACGTTGCGGTGCCCAGCGATTCTTTTTCCAACGGCAGCCATGCATCGTCGTCTTGACTCTGGTGCCGAACGAACACCTGGATCGCCGGGCGCGGATCGCCAATCCCGAAAGAAGGAGGCCGATATGCCTTCGGTATTTCCTCCGTGCGGACGCCCATGATTCCGAGATCCGCTGTACGGAGGATGTTGATGAAAAATTTTGCGGCGGAGCTGGAGCTTTCGCCGCTTTCCTGAAGTTCTTGCGCATCTGCCTTAAGGCGGCCATGCAGCCACCGTGTTGCTGACGCGCGTTGATAATCGCTGCCGGAGTACTTGCTGGTGTTGACGTTTTCAAGTCCCAAGAACCAACTGAAAATCGGCGCCAGCCGCTCGTGCCCATGCTGTGCGGCTACGGAAAGAAAAAGCGCGTTGGGCCTTGTCACTTCCTCAATCAGGCGGGTTTTCTCGTCGGTGAGGGCTGCGCCGAACTTCAAGGCATCCGCATCGCGCTCCAGCCAGGTCTGCTTTCTGCCTGCAGGCCACGCATACAGCCATTCCTCGAGGAACCGCTGGTCGTCGACGCGAAAGCCGTACTGATAGCGGATACCGCCGATCACTGCGGTGACTTCAAAGATCGACGGTTGTTCCGGCATGCCACTCCAGGCGAACGGTTCGCGCCGCGTACCGCCTTCCGGCTCCCAAATCCGATGAGAAAGAAGGATCGCCTCCTTCATGTAGGCAAGACCCGCGAGTACCGAGGTCTTGCCGCTGGCATTGGCGCCATAGATCGCGACCACCGGCAGCAGCTTCTTGTTGCTGCCGGTCACGCTCCTCGGCCGTTCGGTGCTGTCTTCTGCCGAGGTGGCGACAAGGGACAGTACCTGCTCTTCAGCGATGGAGCGGAAGTTGCCGAGGCGGAATTCGATAAGCATGAGCGGCAGTATAGGCCGATCAATGAGGCGTTTGCGCGGATTTTCTGCGCAGCAGGTACCCTAAAGTGCTTGATGCAGCGTTTTCTCGAGGATTCAGCCGCTGCTGCAGCTCAGCGCCACTCGTACTGCCAGCGCAGTTCGACACGGCGCGGATCGCCGAGGCGATAGCGGGTTTCCTGGCGGCGGTCGTTGTAGCGGAAGTCGACGCGGTCGAGATACAGCTTGTCGGTCGCGTTGGTGACGGCGAGCGAGAAGTCCGCGTCGTCGAGACGATAGCCGATGCGCAGGTCGGCCAGGCTGTAGGCGGGGCGGCGGTTGCCGGGGTTTATGTCCAGCGTCGTTTCGGCCTCGGCCGTGTGGTACGCGTCGAGCGTGCCGTACCAGCCCTGCTCGGCGCCGTAGCGCAGGCCAAGCAGCGCTGTGTACTTCGGCGCGCCAGGCAGGCGCGGCGTCGGGTCCTGGTTGTAGTAGCGGTAGTAGTCGTAGCGTGCGTTGAGTGCGCCCAGGCCCAGCGTCGCCTGCCAGCGTTCGCTCAGGCGCGCGTCGAGTTCGAGTTCGGCGCCGTAGACGCGGCCGCGCGCGCCGATGCTATTTGTAACGTAGTGGAAACGTTCACGAATCAGCGTGCGGAACAGCGCCATGCGCGCCTTCAGCCGCTGCGCCAGCCACTGCGACTGCCAGGCAAGCTGGGTGGAGTCGTCGCGCTCGGCCGGCTGGATGAATTCCGGGCGTACGCCAGCGCTGCTGCGGATGCCGCGGCCGTGGCTCAGGCTGAGGCGCTGCGTATCGGTGACCGACCAGTTGGCAACGACGAGCGGTACCGGCGTGCTGGTGTCGACGCGGCCGTACTGCCGGAACTGCAGCAGCGATTCGCGATCGGCGCAGACGCCGGGGCGAGGCAGCAGTCCTGCTTCGACGTTGCAGGCCACGCTGACGTAGTTCTGCTGCGCCTTTTCCTTGACCTGGCGCAGTCCGGCGCCGACGCTGAAATGTTCGCCCCAGTGGCGGCCGGCCCAGATCCAGCCGCTGCGCGTGCGGAAATCCATGTCCTGGCGGTTGTCCCCGATGCGGCGGAAGCCCGCGATCCAGATCGACTCGAGGTCGGCGAAGGACGTGGCGCTGAATTCGGCGCCGCCGGCCATCTCCCAGTAGTCGCCGGTGTAGCGGCCGCTCAGGCCGACGGCACGGCGGCGTTCGTTGTTCAGATCGCCGCTGGGGCCGAAGCCCGAGCCCAGCCACAGCCCTTCCTGGCGCGCGACCGTGCTGTTCGCATTGAGGCGCAGGCTCCAGATGTCGTTGCCGTATTGCAGATTCAGCGCCGAGCCCA
>JAAFHE010000002.1:9373-28569 GCA_013298265.1 Lysobacterales bacterium
TTTCGCGTGCGTAGCTGTTGCGATCCTTCGACAGCGGGAACGGGAACTCGCCGGCGGCGGTGTACAGGGCCGGATCGTCGCCAGAGACGGCCAGCAGCGCGAATTCCATGCTGAACCCCGGCAGCCAGTCCGGTACCAGATTGAACTTCGCATGCAAATTGTCGACGACGCGCTCGTCGCGGTTGGCGTCGGCGACGTAGACCTCGTGTACGTAGTCGGCCATGACGCGGCGTTCCAGCGCGACGCGCAGGCCGCTTTCGCTGGCGCCGAAGCGCGTCGACCAGGCGGTCGAGCCGCGCAGCGCGCCGTCGCTGCCGATGCCGGCGCTGACGCGTAGGCTCGCGGATTCCGACGGTGCGGCCGTATACAGGTCCAGTGCACCGGCGGTCGCGTTGCCGCCGCGCTCGAAACTGCGCGGGCCGCGCTGCAACTGCATGCCGTCGAGGCCTTCGACCGGCACCATGTCGCCCTCGATCAGGCTGGTGCCCAGGTCGATGCCGTCCAGGCGCACGCTCAGACCGCTGAACTGGTCGAGATCGCGTTCCTGCCCGCGGATCGCGAGACTCGCACCGCTGGCGTAGACGTTCGGGGCGTAGCGGCCGATCTGGCTCAGGCTCAACAGCGGCGAGGCGACGAGCCGCCCGCGTTCGATCTCGGTCACGCTCATCGCCTCGTGCACCATGGCGGTGACCGGCGGGGTGGCTGCGGTGACGGGTGCCAGCGACGGCAGCGGCGTATCTTCGATCGTCAGCGCGGCCAGGTTTACGCTTTCGCCGGGCGCCGCCGGAATGATCTCGATGGTGCCGTCGCTGCGCCGGTGCCAGGCCAGGCCTGCGGGCGAAAGCAGGTGATCGAGTGCCTGCGGCAAGGTCGCGCGCAGGCTGCCGCGCGCGCACTCGGTGCTGGCGACGCGATCGGAGCGGTCCACGATCGGGACGGCGGCGAGCAGCGCGAGCTGCTCCAGACAGCCCAGCAGCGGGCCGTTGTCCAGCCGGATGTCGTAGACCGGTTCGACCTCGCCGGCGGCGAACAGCGCTAGCGGAAAGATAGCGGCGAGAGGGCCGGCGAGGCGGGCCGGCCTCATCGCATGACGTAGGCGACGCGGGGAATGTGACGCAGGCTCAGCTGCGAAGTCTGTGCCAGGGCGCGCAGTGCGGCGGCCGGATCATCCAGCGGCAGCGTGGCCGTGATCGGCATCGCGGCGCGGCTGTTGTCAGTGAGTACGATGCGCTCGGGCAGGTAGCGGTCGAGTTCGGCCAGTACCTTGCTCAGCGGCATCTGTTCGACGCTGAGTACGCCACGGGTCCAGCCGTCGTTCGATGCCAGCGCACCGACACGCGCATCGACTTCGCTGGTTCCGACGAAGGCCTGCTGCCCGGCGCGAAGCTCTACCGCTTCGCCGTTGGCGCTGCTGACCCGGACGATGCCTTCATGCACACCGACCTCGGTGCCGAGATCGCTGCGGTCGACGACGAAGCGTGTGCCGACGGCCATGGCATCGACGCCGCCGCTGAGCACGTGCAGTGGCCGGCTCGGGTCCTTGGCCACGGCAATCGCGAGGCGACCGCGCAGCAGTTCGATATCGCGCCGGTCGCTGCCGATGCGTACGCGCACGGCGCTGTCGGTGTCGAGTTCCAGCACCGAACCATCGGCGAGTGCCTGCGTCTGCGGCTTACCGATGCCGGTGTAATGGTCACTGTTCCAGTTCTGCCAGCTCGGTGTGATTCGCGGCCCGACCAGCAGCGCGAACACGAGCAGCAGCGGAGCGCCCGCGCCAAGACTCCAGCGCAGCCAGGGTCGGCTGGTGCGCGTCGCGTGTGGCACGGCAGATGCCGGATCGCTGGCGGCCGGGCTCTGCTCCAGCGCGAATGCGGCCGCGCAGATATCCGCATAGGCCAGGCGATGGCGCGCGTTCTGCGCCAGCCAGTGGTCCAGTGCGCGGCTTTCTTCGGCCGACAAGTCCCGTCCGCTGGCAATGGCGTGCCAGCGGGCGGCTTGTTGCAGCAGGGATTCGGGCGAGTTCATGGGCATGTCCCCGGCTGAGACGCGCGAGTGAGGTTTCCCCCCCAACGGCGGGAGCGGACTGGACGGCCTGCCATGGCCAGAGTCATTGCCGGCGCCTGCCGGTCAGGGCTGCGCCGAGCTGGGCCAGCGCGCGGGTAAGGTGGTTCTCTACCGTCTTGGGCTGCAGATTCAGCCGGTCGGCGATCTCTTTCTGGGTATGGCCGTGGATGCGCGCGAGCACGAGCACGTCGCGCGCGCGCGGAGTCAAGGTGTTCAGCGCCGCGCTGACCCGGGCCACGTCTTCGTGCACGGTCGCGATGTGGTCGGCGCCCGGCGCATGGCCGTCGTCGAAGTCGCTCTCGATCGCGTGCGCGTCGCTGACCATGCGCCGGCGCAACTGGTCGCGGGCGAGGTTGGTCGCGACGTGGAACAGGAATGCGCGCGGCTTGGCCACGGCTTCGCGCCTGGCCTGGGCGATCAGACGCATGCCGGCCTCCTGGGCGAGATCCTCGGCCTGGCCATGGTCGGCGCAAAGCCGGCGCAGATAGGCCACCAGCTCGCCGTAGCAACTGGCGTAGAGCTCGGCGATGGCTTGGGCGTCTGCATCCGGCGCGGTTCGGGTCGGGAATGAATTCATGCCTGCCGGCCGCCGCCGGCAGTGCAGGGAATCGGGCCGTGCCGGCGCGGGCCGGACGGGACGGAAGCCGTTGTCAGCATCAGATACTCAGGCGGTAGATGATCGGCAGGCGCAGCTCAAGCCGGCGCGCCTCGCCGATGAAGAAGGCCGACACCGGCACCGGCGACGCGCGACGCAGCAGATCCAGTGCCGCCTTGTCGAGAACGGCGTGTCCGGAACTCTGTGCGATGCGCTGGTCGACCAGGCGACCATCGGGCATCAGCACGACCACGATCTCGACCGTGCCCTGCAGCTTCGCGCGTCGCGCCGGACCCGGATAGCGGCGGTGCTGGGCCAGCCATTCGAGCACGCGCACGGTCGCAGTGTTGACGAGCGGATCGACCGAGGGCGTCAGTACTGCCGTGCCGGTCTGTTGTGTATCGACCGGGCTGGTCGGGGCTGGCTGGACAGGTTCCGGTTCCTGTGAGGCGAGTACGGGCGCAGGAGCGGGCAATGTGGCAGTCTTTGCCGGTTTGGGCGGCAGCGGTGCGGGCTGTGGGGTCGGTGAACGCGGCGGTGCAGGGGCGGCGGCGAGCGGCGCGACAGGCGCGGGCGGCTGGTCGACGATGACTGACGGCGCGGGCTTGCCGCCGCCGGCGCGCAGGCGAACCTGCAGGACGGGCGAATCGGGTGCTGGCCGCAGTTCCTGCGTCCATTGCCACAACGCCACACCGACCAGTGCGTGCAGCAGCAGTGATACCAGCAGGGCGAAGAAGGCGGGATGCCGTGGAGGTGCCGCTGTCGGAGCGAGGATGTGTTCATCCACGGCATCCGCGTCCGCCGGTGCGAGCAAGGCCGCATTGGACGGAGCAAGCAGAAGAACCTGGGCTGCGGTGGAGGACGTACTCGGCATCGCGGACGTTGGACTGCGACAGGGCTGGCGGCGGATAGTAGCCACAGTAACGCGAAAAGGCATGCAGCACTATTCAGGAAAAGGACACTTGGGGGGAAATGGCGCGACCCGCGTCTACCCACAGTGAATACGCAAACCAAGGCCCACGAACCGTCGATTCGGGCTTTGCCGGGGACAAAGAGAATCATGGCCAACCTGATCACTTCACTTAGCAGCCGACTCGTCACACTCCTCGCTCTTGGATTGTCGGCGTCGACGTGCGGTGCCGTACGTCTCGATCCCGACGGCATGGGACAGGTGCTGATCTATCCCTACTACACGGTGCGCGGCGGCAATCAGACGATCTTCACGGTGACCAACCACACCGACCGGCAGAAGGTGCTGCAAGTCGAGATGAACGAAGGTCGCAACGGCCGTCAGACACTGAGCTTCAACGTCTTTCTCGGGCCGTACGACAGTTGGAGCGCGACCACGTTCAGCCTTAGCGACAGCGACGAGGCCTATCTGCTGCCCGGCGATTCGTCCTGTACCTATCCCAAGTTCGATACGCTTTTCCTGCCGGACGGGCGCGCCTACCAGCCGTTGTCCCCGGCTGCCTATACCGGTCAGCAGCGCGACGCCGGGCCCGGCACCTACGACCGCTCGCGCGAGGGATATCTGAAGATCTTCGAGCTTGCGACGATCATCCCCGACACACCGCCGGCCATTGCGATCACGCCGGGCACCAACGGTCAGCCACCGGACTGCGATTCTCTGAAGGCGGCCTACACCACGACGTATTGGCGCGATGACCCGAAGAGGCACCTGACCAATCCGACCGGCGGTCTCAGCGGCGAAGCGATGGTGCTCAATGTTTCGGCGGGCACGGTCATGGCTTTCCAGGCGACGGCACTCGCGGATTTCCGCACGGATCCGGCCGACATCCCTACAGGCAGCCGCAACTCGGTAGTCAACCACTCGTCGGTCGACCTGGTGCGTGCCGGTCTCGACGACGCGCTCAACAACCCGGTCGAAGGCTTTGCAACGGCCGTGATTGATCTGCCGAACCGGCGCCAGGAACTGCAATATCCACAGTCGCGGGCGATCGACGCCGTCAGTGCGGTGCTCAGCGCCGACGCGGTGAACATCAACTATGTCAGTGATGCCAGCGTCGGCGCGACGACCGACTGGGTCATCACCTTCCCGACGCGTCCGTTCTACACCGATCAGGCCATCGTCGGCACGGCGGCGATCAAGCCCTTCACCAGTATCTATCCGGGCGCCGGCGGCAATGAAAGCACCGCGAGCATGCTGGTGCCGTATTCGCTGCGTGATCGCGCCGGGCGCCGCGTCAGCGTGGCGCCGGCGACGAACGAGAGCGTCGATCTGCGCTTCACCACGCAGGTTCTAGCCGTCGCGCCCAGCATCAACATGGTTTCGCTCGCCGGGCGTCCGCTGGGCTCGTCCCTCGGCGTGCGGCTGTCGCCGGTCTCCAGCGGTACGCGTCGCGATGGTGGTTGGATGACGCTCGACCTGCTGCGCTATCAGGATGGCGCGAGTATCGCGAACCGTAGCCTGCGGCCGGCGGAGGACGGTACAGCGATGCTGGGACTGCCGATCGTCGGCTTCGCCGCCGTGAACTACGTCAATTCGGCTGCGGGGCTGGGCGTGCTGGCGAACTACAGCATGGCCAATCCGCAGCGGCGTACGCAGGACTGCCGTCGCAATACTCTGTCCTGCAAATGAGTTAGATCGCGCAAAATATACTTTATACGAAAGTATTTTTTGCATAGAGGCGTCGGGAAAGGCGCCACAAGATCCCCGAAGAGGTTGGGAAGGATTCGTGCGCGCCACGGATACGGTGTTTGCTTGCCTGAAATTCGCCGCTGTTGTGGTGGCTGTGTGTCGATCCGATAGCTCCAGCTGAAGGAAATAGCGCCCATGTATCGCATCCCCGATATGCATCGAGTCATGAACGCAGGGCGGCGTCCGCGCCTGCAGCGCGTTGCCGCCTACCGCCGGCTCGGTTATCGCGTGGTCGTCGAAGGCACGCCGACGACGCCGCTGCGCTGGAAGGTGTTCCGTCCCTGGCTGCGCACGGTGTCCGCCTCCGGCATCGTCGCCTCGCGCGAAGCCGCGATCGAGGCGGCGAACGCGTGGATCCGCCAGGACGTGGAGGCGACTCGCATCGCGGCCATGGCGTCTGCCTCGACCACGCACTGAGCGTTGGGCCAGGGAAAGGCCTGCGGCTTTGGCAGCGTGCGCCCACTGTGGGGGCGCACGCTGCGGTTTTCTTCGGTGGGTATTCCGGGCCGCTGCGCTGAACGTCCGCGGCCCCGCTGCGAAGGCTATTCATCCGGCGCGATCACGAGAACTGGCAGCGCTGCACAGCGCAGTCACGGCGGCGGATACCCGCGCATTCCTTTCGTTGGGTGTTCAGGCGAAAAGAAGCTAGCCGGGCACTGCGACCGCGGCGGGCATCTTCGCGGCCGCTGATATGCGCGACCGCGCGAAAGCGCCCGAGCAGAGCCCCGGCGGTACGGGCCAGGTTCTGACCTGTGCGAGTTCAACGGCAATGCCTTGCCTGGGCGTATTGTTGAACTGCAGCGAGACGTTTGGGCATCACACCCTGTCTGCCTGCGTAAGCATCCCTTCCGGCAACTGCCTCTACAGCTACGGGCGTGGCGTTCGCTTCTCGCTGCGCCTTGGGCGAGGGGCCCGATGGACCTGCCGCGTTGGCAGCATGTGTTCAGTGTGGGGCGCGTGCGCTGCTTCGTTCTCGAGCAGCCGTATTTGCCGCTGGACGCCATCGTGATGATTGCCGGTCTGGTCGCGGCTGACCTCAAGGTGCCGGATTTCGCCTAAGCCCATGGTCGGCGAGCGTACTTTGCCGGCCGGAGCAGGGTTAAAAAAAAGCCACCGCGCGAGGCGGTGGCTGAATGCTTGGCGACGGAGGCTGTGACAGCGCCTCGTGGCGCCGCTTACGCGGCTGCGTTAGCAGCCGCGTAAGCCCTTTATCAGTTACAGATGTCGATGCGCACGTTGTCGATTTCCATGCCGTTCGGCGCGGCAGCGGCGGTGTTGCTGTCGCTGGTCGCGCGGAAGCGCAGCTGCACGGTCTGGCCGGCCATGTCGTCGAGGTCGACGATGGAGCGCTTGGCGGCCGTGCCCGTGCTGGGCTGGCGGCACCAGCCTTCGCGGCCGGCCAGCGGTGCACCGGCAGAGATCGTGCCGTTGTAGCCGTCCGTGAAGAAGCGGCCGGCGACGAGCGGGTTGAAGCTACCCGCGCCGATCTTGGCCTCGAGCGAGCCGGCATCCCAGCAGCCGGTGGTGCCGTCGATTTCGAAGCTGTGGTAGTTGTCGTAGGACAGGATCACTGCCTGCGCCGCCGGGATCACGATGCTCGGCGACAGCACCGAGCGGTCACTGGTCACGGTGTTGTTCGGCACTTTCCATACGTTGCCCGTGAAGCCGGTCGTGCTCGCGATCGGCGTGCCCGCGGACCAGGCCGTGCCGCCCGCATCGCCGGGTGCGCCCGCGGTCCAGGCCGGCTCGGCGCCGCCTTCGAATCCGTAGGTAACGACATTGGTCAGCGTGGTGCCGGTCGGGCAGGTGCCCGGCGTGCCGGTAGTAAACGAGAACACCGCCGAGGTCGCGCCGTCGCCGCAGTAGTTGGTCGGACGCACGCGCCAGAAAAACTGGGTCGTCGATGCCAGCGTCGTATTGACGGTCCAGCTATTCGTGGTCACGGTAGCCGAGGCGACGATGCCGGTGAAGCCGGCATTGGTGGAGACTTCGACCAGATAGCTCAGCGCGCCCGGAACCGCCGTCCAGGTCAGCAGCGGACGCACCTTGGTGCCGGTCGCGGCGTTGGCCGGAGCGGTGAGCGTCGGAGCTGCCGGAGCCGCGGCCGACACGCCAAGCTCCAGAGTGATCGCACTCGTGATCGCACCGCCGGTGCCGGACACGTTGAGGGCGTACTCGCCGCTGGCGGCGCTGCGGCCGCCGACGAGTGTGAACAGGCTGGAGCCCGGCGTCGGATTGATCGGATTGACGGAGAATGCCGGGGTCGTTCCGCCCGGCTGGCCGCTTGCGGTCAGCGTGACGGACGAGTTGAACCCACCGAGCGTACCCGCCAGCAGATCCCAGGACGGATCCGGACCCGGCGTGGCGCCGCAGACTTCGAGGCGGCGCGGCGTCTGGCTGACCAGCTTGTAGGCAGGCAGGCCGCATTCGTTGAACTTGAAGCTGCAGATACGCGTCGACCACTGGTTGGTGCTGGTGGTCGGATAGAACTCGCCGGTGAACCAGAAGGTGCAGTCATCGGTCGGGTCCACGCTCATCGAGGTGTAGTCGCCCCAGCGGCCGCGGCCGCTGAACGAGCCGGTCTGCGAGCCGGTCGTCGCGGGCGTGCAGGCTTGTTCGTCGCGCAACGTGCTATCCGGATCGTTCAGCGTGCGGCCGTTGATCATGAGGCGTGGGTTGATGGTCGCGCCGCCGAGGTTGTAGCCGACGCCGATATTGCCGCCCTTGTCGATGGCGATACCGCCCATCCAGCGTGTGTTGGCATCGGGTGCGTAGGTGCCTTCGTCGACGATGACCTTCTGCAACGGCTTGCTGGCGCCGCTTTGGAAGGCGTCGGTGAAGATCGTGTCAAAGCGCTGGTTGATCTGCGACAGATCGAAATGGGTCCAGCGGATGCCACCCTGGTCACCGTTGCCGAGCACGCCATGATTGACGACCAGCGACAGCCGCGTGGGCGAGCCCGGCGGGAACACGCGCGCCGCGGCGCGGTACATGATGTGGGTGCCGAAGGCGTCAAGCGGCACCGACGAACCCAGCTGCGGCACGGCCGTGAAGTTCGGTACGAACGGCGTCTGTGCCGCGACGCGCTGAACCGCGCTCAGCGTGGTGCTGGCCGGCGTGGTCCAGTTGATGCACATGTCCCAGAACAGGTATTCGGCGGTCGCCGCGTCGAAATGGACAAACGGTGCGCAGCTGCCGGCCTTGGCATGCAGCGTGCCGTCCAGGTGCGCCGGTTCCGCACCATACGCGTCGATGCCCGGGAAGCGCACGATGCCGACCTGGGCCGCTGGTGCGCCGGCGATCATCTTGTCGCGTTCCACCGCGATATACGCCGCGCCGAGGAAAGCCTGGGTCGCGTTGTTGAACTCGTGGGTGACGATCGTGTACGCGTTCTGCTGCGTCGATTCGTCGGTCCACACGCCGATGTGCGGGTAGTCGCCGAAGACCTGCACCGGCGTGGTCGGCCAGGCGAACTCGTACCGGTTGTAGGTGCCAAGCGGGTCGGCTGTCGTGGAGATTGCAAAGCACTGGCTCGAATTCGCGCCGGTGGTGAACTGGCTCATGACCCAGCGCTGGGCGCGGTCGTCCCAGATCGCGAGCGGATCGCCCGAGTTCGTGGTCTGGCACTTGCCGCCGAAGCCGGCGAAGAACGAGTTACCCGCGGTCGGGCCGGACAGGCGCGCGCCGGTGGTCTTGTCGAAGATGGCCCAGCTGGTGTTGATCCACTGGATGAAATGCGTCGGACTGACGTCGCCGTTGGTATCCGGCGGGACGCCGCCGCCACCGACGCCGAGCGACAGGCCGTTGGCCGCGAGGATCGTCGACGGAGCCGGTGTGCCGCTGGGCGAATCCTGCACCGCGCGCGAACGCAGGCTTTGCAGGAACGTGCTCATGTCCGCCGAACTGGGCTTCACGAACTGATTGGGTACGACGTAGACATCCTGTCCGTCGGCGCCGACCTGCGGTGCGGGATACACGCCGAGCACGTCGCGCATGGGCGGGGAAACATCGGAACGAATTGCATGACCGACTACCACGCCGTCGGCCGCCATGACGGTCGGCGCAAACAACGTGGCGAATCCGGTCGCGGCAACCAGAGCAAAGCCGGGACGGAGAAGCATTGCAGTACCCCCAGATATAGAGACTTGAAGCTGAGTGAATGTCAGCCTTTCGGATGATGCACGAACCGGCCTTTCAAGTCTCGAACCCGTGTTCTTTCGGGGAAAACAATTGCGCCGTATCCGCCTGGAGCCTCAATCGATGATCTTCCTGAATGGCCGCGTCCGGCTCACTGGCGGGCGAGCGCAGCACGCCGGCGATGGTCGAGCAGGAACTCGCGTGTCCCGGCAGGCAGCAGCGACAGCAACAGCGCTTGTTCCAGCCGCGGCATTTCCTCGGCCGGGTGCTGTGCGCGCAGGGTCAGCAAGGCTTTTTCCGCGAGGGCGGCGTTGTCGCTGGCCAGCCAGCGCGAAACCGTTGCCACTGACATTTTTATCCGGTCCCGCTCGACGAGGTCGAACGCAAAACGGACCAGACTGGCGCTGCCCTCGATCTGCTGGACCCGTACCGGCGTGGTGCCGATCACGTCGAGCGCGACTTCCTTCCAGCCGGCCGTGCCCAAGAACCGCGGCAGCGCGACGGCCGCCTGCAGCAGCCGTGCGCGCGCATTGGCATTCGCGTCACCGCGGGCGGCGAAGCGCTGCAGCGTCTTGCGCGCGCGTGCGTCCAGCGCCTCGGTCAGCTGCGGCCGCAGGACGATCTCGGACAGCGCGAAGTTCTGCAACTGCGGGTCATCGGCGTCGAGCAGGGCAAGCAGTTCCGGCAGTCGCGCCTTGACCGCGGCGGCGTCTTCTCCGGCCTGCCAGGCAATGATCGCGCGATTTTCGGGACTGTCGCGCAGCAGCGCCGGTTCCAGTCCCGGCGTGACCAGCAACTGGGCGCCGCGGCGGTCGGCGCGGATCTGTTCGGCTTCGCGGCGGAACATGGTGTAAGCGATCAGGTAGCGTTCGCCCGGCAGCACGATGCGGCTCAGTTCCTCGGGCACGGCCAGGTCGATCAGTTCGGGCATTTCCGCGTCGCCGCCGAGCTTCTCGATGCGTCGGAACACCATTCGGCCGCTGGGCCCGTTCTCGGCGAATTCGACTGACGCGATGCTCGTGGTCGCTTCGCGAAGTACCGCGCCCGGCGGCTTGACCTTGGCGGCGAAAGCGGCACTGGCGAACAAGCACAGCAGGGCGAGAACGCTCAGTCTTCGTAGGGGCATGAGGCTAGGCTTCCGGATGGGTGGCCGCAGCATACCCAGCATGCCCAGGCATGGCCACGGCGACATAATATGGCTTGACATGTTATGTCGCGACAGCTAGCGTCCGGCTCATCGCATTCGTCCGATCGCATCCCGGAGGGGAGCATGGCTAGCCGGCGCCGACTGATCAATCTGATCAAGGCCGCAGTGCCTTTGCTGAAACGGCAGATCCTTGTCGACGCGATCGACGTCGTTCCGGTCGCCGGCGAAATACCGGTCATCGAGATTGCGTTTCCCGGCAGCGAGCGACTGCCGATCTATGTCACCGACGCGGGCAGTCAGCTGCTCTGCATCAGCTACCTGTGGCGCGACGCCGACGTCAGGCCGCGTCTGCGCGCGAAACTGCTCGAAACCCTGCTCGATCTCAATCCCAGCGTCCCGCTGTCCTCGTTCGGCCGCATCGGCGAGCACTTCGTGCTGGTGGGGGCGCTGAGCCCCGCTGCGTCGGCCGCTGACATGGCGCTGGAGCTGGCCACGCTCGGCGACAACGGCCGTGATGCGCTGACTGCGCTTGCCGACTTCCTGGTCTGAGGTGTGCGATGGCCTGGTGGGATGACATCCGCGACATGCTGAAACAGGAACTGGGCAGCCGGTCCGCGCCGGGCAACGATGCGCTGGCCGCCCCCAAGCCATTGCGCCAGGCGCAGGTGCTGCTGCAGCAGACCGCACGCGAACTCGCCGATGCACGCGCCCACGCCGATGTGGTGCGGCGCCGCCTCGGTCGCGCGCAGCTCAAGCTCGAGGCGTTGACGCGCGCACCGCAGCCGCATCCGCGCTATCGCGAGCGCCTGGTCGAACTGGCCCGCGCGATCGCGCGTGACAGCGATCTCGCCGGCAGTTTCCAGTCCCATCTTGCTCAGCTGGACCTGCTGCACGACCAGGTCAATCGGCAGTTGCGGGAACTCGACCACGACTTGTCGATGGCGCGCGCCGCGAGCGCGATCGGCCAGGCGACCCAGGCGGTGTCGGCGCTGCCGCGGGCGCCACGCGGCAGCCGCTCGCCGGCGGCATCCGCGGCGCAGGCCGGCAAGAGAGCCGGCCGGAAAAGCGTGCAGAAAACCGCGGCCCGGGCGCCAGTCGAGAAGCCGGCCGGAAAGCCGGCCGGCGAAACCGGTGTGGACGTTGCTCCCGGATTCCGCCGCGGGCGTGCCAGCCGCGTGATCGATGCACTGCAGCAGGTGCCGCAGCGGCGCAAGCGGGACACGCATGAAGACTGAGCTGCCGAGTAGCTGGCGTTCGTCGCAACCTGCACTACGTGCGGTCCAGGTGGCTTTCGACGTTTCCGAGGTGGTGCTGCAGGCGATACGGACGGCGGCCTACGAAGCAAATCTGTCCAATTCGGATCAGGTGCGTGTCGTGCTCGGCCTTCCGTTGCTGCGCCAGACAAAGCGCCCGCGCCTGACCGTGAGCCTGAGTGAGGAAGACTATCGGTTGCTCGGCGCACGCTATAGCCTCGATCACGACAATCATCTGGCCATCAAGGAACGTGTCGGCGCTGCTCTGGTTGCCTTCGCCGAAAAGCAACGCAAGTCCCGATCCGGCAAAAGGAGTGTCAAGCCGTGAGTTTCCTCGATCTCGTCACGCACTTCCCCGGTTTGCTGCCGAGCATCCTGATCGGCGTGCTGCTGGTGTTCTGGCTGCTGACCATCGCCGGTCTGCTCGATCTCGACAGCATCGGTCCGGACTGGCTCGGCGGGGGCGACGACGCCGACGTCAGCGGTCTGCCGGAAATGCTGCTCGCGCTGGGACTGGACCGGCTGCCGTTCTCGATCGTCATCAGTGGTGTCGCGTTCTTCTGGTGGCTGATCACCATGCTGGCCACGGCACTGCTGCTGCCGCTGCTGCCACTGCCGCTGTGGCTCGGCGGCACGCTGGTGCTGGTTGCGGCCCTGGTCGCCGCCGTAGTGCTGGCGTCGTTCTCGTTGCGGCCTCTCAAGCCGTTGTTTGCCGTAAATGAAAACGTCGCGCGCGAATCGGCGATAGGCCGGCGCTGCCGCATCCTGACTCTGAGCGTCGAAGACAACTTCGGCCAGGCCGAGGTCCTGATGGGCGGCGGCACGCGCCTGACCCTGCAGGTATACGCGGCTGAGCCCAATGGACTCAGCCGTGATTCGCAAGCCGTCGTGCTCGAGTTCGATGCGCGGCGCAAACGGTATCTCGTCGCCGAGTTCGAGCCGCTGTAGCTGTTTCAAGCCGCCCCGGCGGACGTTTTCAGTGAGGATGGCCCGTTCCGGGGAAGGACCGGGCCGAGGGGACTGGCGGCTTGTGCCTCTGCGGGCGCCTGCAGGCCGGAACGCAGTATACGTTTCCAACTTTCAGTCGGAGCTTCACCATGGACATCGCTTTCACCACGCTGCTTGCCGCGGTCGTCATTCTGGTCGTGTTCCTGCTCGGCTTCATGGCCCTCGTGGCGAAGTTCTATCAGAAGGTGGATCAGGGCCGCGCGATGATCGTCAACACGATGCGCGCCGAACCCGAAGTCACCTTCACCGGCCGGCTGGTCATTCCGATCCTGCATCGGCGCGAAGTGATGGACATCTCGCTCAAGACCATCGAGATCGAGCGCATGGGCAAGGAGGGCCTGATCTGCAAGGACAACATGCGCGCGGACATCAAGGTGAAGTTCTTCGTGCGCGTGAACAAGACGCGCGAGGACGTGCTGCGCGTGGCCCAGGGCATCGGCTGCGAGCGCGCGAGCAACCAGGCCACGCTCGAAGACCTGTTCAGCGCGAAGTTCTCCGAGGCGCTCAAGACCGTCGGCAAGGCAATGGATTTCGTCGATCTCTACGAGGCGCGCGACCGCTTCCGCGACCAGATCGTGCGCCAGATCGGCGACGAGCTGTCGGGTTACGTGCTCGAGGACGCGGCGATCGACTACCTCGAACAGACACCTCTGGAGAAGCTTGATCCGCACAACATCCTTGACGCCCAGGGCATCCGCAAGATCACCGAGCTGACCGCCGAGCAGAACATCTTCACCAACGAGCTGCGCCGCAACGAGGAAATGCGCATCAAGAAAAAGGACGTCGAAACCGCCGAGGCGGTGCTTGAGCTGGAACGGCAGAAGGCGCATGCGGAAGCCAACCAGTTGCGCGAGATCGCGATCACGCGCTCGCGCGAGGAAGCCGAGGCGGCCAAGGTCAGCGCCGAGGAACGCGCCAAGTCCGAAGGCGCGCGCCTGCTGGCCGATCAGCAGATCGCGGTGCAGACCGAGAACATGAAGCGCGAAACCGAAGTCGCCGAGAAAAACCGGCAGCGCGCCGTTGCGATCGAGGAAGAAAAGGTCACGCGTGCACGCGACCTGGAAATCGTCGACCGCGAGCGCGAAGTGACGCTGCAGCGCATCGAGAAGGAAAAGGCCGTCGAGATACAGAAGAAGGCCATCGCTGACGTGATCCGCGAGCGCATCGTGGTCGAGCGCACCGTGGCCGAGCAGGAAGAAGAGATCAAGAACCTGCGTGCGCTGTCGGAAGCCGAACGCACCAAGAAGAGCACCATCGTGCTGGCCGAAGGCCAGGCCGAAGAGAAGTACATCACCGACGTGAAGGTCGCGCTTGCCGACGAGCAGCGCGCCAAGCACAAGGCCGCGGAGGAGCTGACCATGGCCGATGCGCGCCTGGCCATCGCAAGCAAGTCGGCCGAGGGCCGCAAGCGCGAGGCAGAAGGCATCGAGGCAATTGCCGCCGCGTCGGGTCTGGCCGAAGCGCGCGTTGCCATGGCCCGGGCGGATGCGAGCGAGAAGGAAGGACTGGTCTCCACCAAGGTCCGGCTCGCCGAAGCCGACGCGATCGCGAAGACCGGCGCGGCCACGGCCGATGCGTTGCGCCTGAAGCTCGAAGCCGAAGCGACCGGCAAGCACAAGCACGGCGATGCCGAGGCGCATGCAATCGCGGCGCGCTTTGCGGCCGAAGCCGGTGGACTCAAGGAAAAGTTCGACGCGATGCAGGCCATGAGTGCCGAGACCCGCGCGCACGAGGAGCAGCGCATGCAGCTCGACTACGCCCACGTGCAGCGTCTCAAGAGCATCGAAGCCAATCAGGCCATCGCGCGCGAGCAGGCCGAAGTCCTGTCCAAGGCGCTCGGCGTGGCCAAGATCGAGATCGTCGGCGGCGACGGCGAGTACTTCGAGCGCTTCATGCGCAGCCTGAGCATTGGCAAGGGCATCGATGGCACGGTCGACAAGAGTGAGCTGCTGAGCCAGGCCTTCGCCGACCACAAGTCCGGCAAGCGCGATCTGATCGCCGATGCACGCGAACTGATCGCCGCGTTCGGCGGTGCGGAAGCGGTGCGCGACCTGTCGATCGCGGGGCTGATGCAGAAGCTCACGGCGTCCGGACGGCACAGCGATGTGGAGACGCTGAAGCGGCTGAGCGGTGACGGGGCGTAGTCGCAGTGCGGTGACACGCGCCTGACAGGCGCTGTGCGTCAGGCACCGTCCGGTCCTTCTGCACGGGATGGTGTGCAATCGGCGATGCGTTGCGGCGTGAAGCTGTGGCGTGTCGCCGTGTTCCCAGCAAGGGATAGCCATGTCTTCCGATTCCGCCACATTTGAACTTCTGCGCAAACGCCTCGTCGCCGCCGCGGAAACGCTGCACGGCAAGGCCGAAGTACTCAACGCGCGCCGCGTCGAGGCGTTCGGGCGCGTCGAGTCCAGGCTGCTGGCGCGGCTCAATGCGCGCACCGAGCACAATTGCGTTGCGCGTGACATCGTGCGCGTCGGCGACCGGCTCCTGTTCGGCTACAACGTATTCATCGGGCTGAAGAAGGAAACCCTCGTCGCCGACGTGTTCTGCCTCTATGCGCTCGACGGCAGCGGCGAGGCGCCGGAACTCAAGCCGCTGCCGCTGGATGGCAGCTTCCTCGCCGATGCGCGTTTCGTCGCCGATTTCCGCGAGCTGTTCACCTATTACCGCGCGACCACGCTCGATCAGCTACGCGTCCTTGATGAACGCCTGCTGCTGGTGTTCCGCACCGGCTCGCAGGCCGGCGACAAGCGCGTGTTCCGTTTCGCGATCGGGCACGACGGCGCGATCAGCTACATCGACAACCGCGGCGAGCGTGACCATGTGCTGCCGCCGAGCCACGATTTCGAATGGACTCCGGTCACGCGCGAGCAGTACGTGCTGGGCCGTCATCCGCACGTCAACGTGGTCGATACGGTTTTCGTCGAGACCCTCGGTGGCGATCTGACGATCAAGGTCGAAAACAATACCGAAACCGGGCTCGGCGTTTTCAGCGAGCCGGTCGAGGACAAGAACCAGTCGCTCGCCGACGCGGAGATCGCGTACGCCGACCTGCGCGGCGTGATCCTGCTGCGCGTCAAACCCTACCGCGAAGACACGGTGCGTTATCTCGTCTTCAACAAGCGCCTCAAGACTGCCGTGCGCATCGACGAGATCGGCGCGTCCTGCATGCAGCTACCGGAAGACCACGGACTGGTGTTTCCGGGCGGTTGCTATCTGGAGTCCGGCGACTACAAGCGGTTCTCCGATCTGGGTCACGATTTTTCCGCCTACCGCATCAAGCGTGTGATCAAAGCGACCAGCGGCGAGGACATGCTGTACGTGTTCCATGAGCCCGTCGGCGGCACCTACGCGCTGCTGTCCTACAACCTCATCGAGCGCAGCATGAGCCAGCCGTTGCTCGGCAGCGGCTATGCGCGCTTCGTCGATGGGCGTGTCCTGCTGATCACGCCTGAGGCGCCGGAACAGGCCTCGCGCCTGCACACCATGCAGCTGTGGCGCACGCCGTTCGCGTTCGAGGAATACGCCAGCGCGCAGCCGCGCGTCGCGGGCCTGCTCGGACGCCTCGGCAACGCAAGCGTGGTGCGCGCCCTGGCCGAGCTGCGCGAGCTGCGCCGCCTCGCCGAAGACGTCGGCAGCCGCGGCGCCTACGAGCGCCTGCTGCGTGTCGCGGCACGCTGCAGCGACGCGTATCCGTGGCTGGCTGAAGCAGAGGTCGGCGACATCGGCAGCGAGGTCGCTCTGCTCGCGCGCAGCGGACGCGAGGCGCTGAACGCGTATGAGAAGCTCGAACGCGCGCAGACCGAAGCGACGCAGCTCGTCGTCGGTGCGGGCCGCGGTGTCAGCGAACTGCTGTCGCGCGTCGCGAGCCTGCTGTGGCAGAAGCCGGACGATTTCACCGACGCGATCCGCCTGCTCAAGCGCAAGCGCGGCGAACTCACCGTCATGGGCGAGCAGCCGCATGTCGACGCCGCGGCGATCGCGGCGCTGGATGCGAAGCTGCGCGAGGAACTGGACCGCATCGGCACGCGTGCACTGAAATTCTTCGCCGACCCGGCCGCGTTCGCCAGTCTGCGTCAGGGCCTGGCCGACAGTGCCGCGGCGGTGGATCAGGCGCGCACGACGGTTGCGCTGGCGCCGGTCGCCGAGAAACTCGATGCGCTGGCGGAGTCGCTCGATGGCCTGTCCGGCCTGATCGCCGGCTTCGAGCAGAGCGACGCGCAGCAGCGTGCGTCGCTGCTCGGTCAAACCTCGCAGCTCTACGCCGAGCTCAACCGGATCCGCGCGGCGCTGCGCACGCGCCGCGACAGTCTGCTCGTGCAGGAGCAGGGACTCGAATTCGGCGCGCAGCTCACCGTGCTGGAACAGTCGGTGCTGAACCTGCTCGGTCGTTGCGATACGCCGGAAAGCGTGGACGCGGCACTGGCACAGGTGCTGAGCCAGATCGAACAGCTCGAAGCCCGTTTCGGCGAGCAGCCTGACTTCGTCGTCGAGCTGACGTCGCGCCGCGAAACCGCGCTGGAAGCGTTCGCCGCGCGGCGCGAGCAGATCGCCGGGCAGCGCGAGCGCCGCGCGCAGGGCATCAAGGAAGCTGTCGCGCGCGTGCTCGATGGTGTGCCGCGTCGCGTTGCACGCATTGACGCCGCCGAGGAACTGCACGCGTTCTTTGCCGGCGACAGCCTGGTCGAACGCGCGCAGCGACAGATCGAGGAGCTGCGCGGCATCGGCCAGGCGGTCGCCGCGGACGAACTCGCCGGCCGCTTGCGTGGACTCAAGGAAGCCGGCCTGCGCGACCTGCGCGACCGCAACGAACTGGGCGCGAGCGGCGAAACGCTCGCGCTGGGACGGCATCGCTTCACGATCGAGCGCGGCCGTCTGGATCTCGCGCTGCTGCACGACGCCGACGGCCTCGCCCTGCAGCTGACCGGCACCGACTATCGCCGCCGTCTCGACGAGCCGCGCGCCGAGGCGTTCCGCGCGGTCTGGGGCCAGGCGCTGCCGAACGAGAACGCGCAGGTGTATCGCGCCGAGTTCCTTGCCGCACTGCTGTGGCAGCGCGTCGAAAGCGGCGACGACGATCTGCACGATGCCTTGCGTGCGGCCGATCCGCAGCCCTTGCTCGACGCGGTCGCGCAGGAAGCCCAGCGCCGTCCGGGCGAGGACTACCAGCGCGGCGTGCATGACGCCGACGCGGCCGCGATCCTGCGCGAACTGGTGCGTCTGGCCGACGGCGCCGGCGAGTTGCGTCTGCCCGCGGCGGCGCGTGTGCTCGCCCAGGTGTGGTACGCGACACAGCGCGAGCAGGGCCAGGTTCTGGTGCGCGCGCATGCGGCGGGCCTGCACTGGTTCGTACAGCGGCAGGAAAGCGTGCCGTTGCCGGCGTCCTGGCTCAGTGGCCTGCAGATGTGCGCGCAGCAGCTCGGCCTGGTCGTGGGCGCCGGCGCGATTGATGCGGCCGCGCGTCATCTCGTCGCGAGCCTCGGCGGAGACCACGCCCGTTTCGCTGCGAGTGCGGCGGCGTCGGATCTGAGCCAGCGTGCCGCGGCCGAACTGCCGCGCGCGACGCTGGCTGCGCTGCAGTCGGATCTCAGCGCGAGCGAGCGGCTGCATCTGGCGCGCGAATGGTGCCAGCGGCTCGGTGCTGCCGACGCCGACACGGCGCTCGAAGCCGGCGCGCTGCTCGCCTTCGCCGAATTGCCCCGCGAGCGCATCAATGCGCAGTTGCGCGCCGACATCAGCGGACTGCGCGGCGCGCATGCACGCGTGCGCGACGGCGTGCTCGCGCTGGACCTGCCGGAGTTCATCGACCGCCTCACGACGTATGCGGAAACCGCCGAGCGCGACTGGCAGGCATTCGCGAAGCTGCGTCATGGCATCGTCGAAGGCGAGCGCCGCCGGCTCGGCCTCGATCGCTTCCAGGCCAGGCCCATGGCCGGCTTCGTGCGCAACCGCCTGATCGACGAGGTCTATCTGCCGCTGATCGGCAACAACCTCGCCAAGCAGATCGGCAGCGTCGGCGATGCCCGCAGCGACCGGTCCGGCCTGCTGTTGCTGATCTCGCCGCCGGGCTACGGCAAGACCACACTGATGGAATACATAGCCGACCGCCTCGGCATGATCTTCGTGCGCGTGAACGGGCCGACGCTGGGCCACGATATCGTTGCGCTCGATCCGGCCGCGGTGCCGCAGCGCGGCGCTGCGGAGGAACTGGTCAAGCTCAATCTTGGCCTGGCCATGGGCGTCAACGTGATGCTCTATCTCGACGACATCCAGCACCTGTCGGCGGAGTTCCTGCAGAAATTCATTTCCCTGGCCGATGGAACGCGGCGCATC
>JAAFHE010000020.1 GCA_013298265.1 Lysobacterales bacterium
TGCAGATGGCGCTCATGGAATTCGTCGAACAGGATCGCGCCGACGCCAGCGATCTCCGGATCGCTCTGCAGCAGCCGCGTGAGAATTCCCTCGGTGACGACTTCGATGCGCGTCGCCGCCGTCACCTTCGCCTCGAAGCGGATGCGATAGCCGACAGTTGCGCCAACTTCTTCGCCGAGCTGCCGCGCCATGAACTCCGCCGCGGCACGCGCCGCGATGCGACGTGGCTCAAGCAGCAGGATCTTGCGCCCCTGCAGCCAGGTTGCGTCGAGCAAGGCCAGCGGCACCTGCGTGGTCTTGCCTGCGCCCGGTGGTGCTTCGAGCACGGCGCGGGTGCCCGCGGCCAGGGCGGCCAGGAGTTCGGGGAGGATGTCGTGGATCGGAAAAACAGCACGGGCAGGCATATTCACGCGCGAAGCGTAGCCCAGTCGACCGTGGCTGGCGACGCGCTCGCGCAATACGTCAGTCGTGAATCGAGCGCGCGTCGCGACGAATCCAGACGAGAAGACCCCGAAACCGGGGTCTTCTCGTCACTTACCCGCTCGTGCGCGGTTTATTCGCAGGTCATGCCATTGGAATCAACCGTGCGCACCCACGTCGTGCGTGTGCCGGATCCCGAGGGTACGCCGGGAATATTCAAGCTGCTGCTGTAGTCGAAGCTCATGCTGTAGCAGGTCGGGAAGCGGAAGGTCACCGTGCCCCAGGGTGTCGACTGCGCGGTAGGTCCGAAGTTACCGGCAAAACCGCCACCGCTCTGATAGATCGTCGGCACTGCGAGCGGGCCGCGCGAGTCCGCGTCGAACTGGCTCGCACCGAACAGCCATACCGGTCGGCCGTCGGTGCCGTAGGTGAACCACGCGAAGGTAAACAGGCGACGCGTCGTACCCGGAAGATCGAACACCTGCACAAGCATGCCCTCGCCGCTGTGCGCCGGGTCATACCAGTTGCCGGCCAGATATCCCGTGATCGGGATGTTCTGGAACGCGGTCGGATACGTGGACTGAGTCGGATTGTAGGCGGGCAGGGTGATGTCCTTGCCTGGATCGCCGTTGAAGAAATTCAGGAAGGTCAGGGTGAACTGATTGTTGAAGTCCCAGCGCGCCGTGCGGGCATCGGTAGTAGGGAAGTTTTCCAGCACGTAGGTACCGCTATTGATCAGCGGCTCATCAGCGAAGACGTGAGAGAGGACGGTGTTCGGCTCCTCGGCCGCGCGTACCAACAGGCGCCGGTTCGTGCCCTGCGTCAGGCGCAGGCCGGGAAACAGCGGATAGCGATTGGTCCTACCCTCGTTGGCCGGATCACGATCGATCGCCAGCAGCGTGACCGCATCGAAGAACTGACCGCTGCTGCTGCAGGGGATGCGCCACAATCGCACGTTGACAAATTCCTCGAAAAACTGGTCATCGATTTGGCTATCACGCGCTGCGAGCAATACGCGAAGGGGCGCGGTTGCTGGATACAGCGGACCACTGAATAGCGTTGGCAGCTCGTGCGCCAAGCAGCTCGGCGCATAGGCGCGGTAGGTGTTCGCGCTCGGCGTCAGCGCCTTGGCGACCGGGTCGGTGGGATTCGGCGTCTCGATGCGTTTCAACGAAACCGGACCCGATGCCTGCGAGCCCACCAGCAGGCTGCGCACTGCAGCGACTTCCTTCGCCGCGCTCTCGTTGCGCTGCTGTGCGGCAACCCCGTCAATGACTTTCTCTGCGGCGGCGGCCTGCAGAGCGAACACCGAGCCGATCAGCCAGAGGCTGGTCGAGGCCCATGTTTTTAACATACGCATAACAATTTCTCCCTAGGGGTTTGTGCGAGCGGCAAACGTGGCGAGAGTGTCGCGAAACGGGTGAATTGCCTATGAACTTTTTCTGTTTACGCCGCGCCGTGCGCAGCGGTGCCTGATAACCCTACAACGCCGTGGCCGCTTCGGCGGATAATGGCCGGTCTCTATTCCCGGCAACATCCGCATGCAGCTTGTCGATATCGGCGCCAACCTGACGCATTCCTCCTTTCAGCATGATCTTTCCGCGGTGCTCGAACGCGCCCGGGCACACGGCGTCGGCCAGCTCGTCGTCACCGGCGCCAGCCGCGAGGCCAGTCCGCAGGCGCTGGCCCTGGCGCAGGCTCATCCGGGGCTGCTCTACGCAACGGCGGGTGTGCATCCGCACCATGCGGGCGAATACGACGCGGAGTGCGACGCGCTGCTGCGCGAACTCGTCGCAGCGCCGGAGGTACGCGCGGTCGGCGAGACCGGTCTGGACTATTACCGCGACCTGTCGCCGCGGCCGACCCAGCAGTTCGCGTTCGAGCAGCAACTGCAGATCGCGCTGGACTGCGGCAAGCCGCTGTTCCTGCATCAGCGCGACGCGCACGATGACTTCATGGCCATTCTCCGTCCGATCCGCGACAAGCTCGCCGCCGTGGTCGTGCATTGCTTCACCGGCACGCGCAAGGAACTGTTTGATTGCCTCGATCTTGACTGCCATGTCGGCATCACCGGCTGGATCTGCGACGAGCGCCGCGGCACGCATCTGCGCGAGATCGTCGGGAATGTCCCGATCAACCGGCTCATGATCGAAACCGACAGCCCCTACCTGCTGCCGCGCACGGTCAAGCCGCAACCGAGCCACCGCCGCAACGAGCCGATGTACCTCGCGCACATCTGCGCCGAAGTCGCGCGCGACCGCGGCGAGAGCGTGGAGGACACGGCGCAGGGTACGACGGCGACTGCGCGGGCGTTCTTCGGTATCTGATTTCCGTCCAGTCGCGGCCGGGAACCAAGCGTTACGCAACCGGTCAGACGCGTTGAGCATCCTAAGGAAGCTCCACCCGGTCGTACCCCCGATTGCTTGCCGCCGGCCGTTGATCCGTACGGCGGCGGACTTGCAATGCAAGGTCGCAGCGCCGAGGGTGTAGCCACGCCGCGGCGGCGAACCCTCTCCGCACCGCATTCGTTCCAACCGTTCCCAGGACGGCACCGCCGAGACTTCCATGACCCGACCCAACCGCAGCCTGATCTGGATTGCCGGTTTCCTCGCCGCGATCGCCGTACTGGCCAGCCTCATCGCACCCCGCCTGGCCCTGGCCTTCATGGCCAATCCGTTCTTCAACGGCATCATCCTGCTCGTGCTGCTGGGTGGCATCGCGGTGAACCTGCGCCAGGTGCTGGCGCTGAATCGCGACATCGACTGGATCGAAAGCTACCGCCGCGCCAATCCCGAGCGTCCCGTCACCGGCCAGCCGCGCCTGCTCGCACCGATGGCGCGCATGCTGTCCGGCCGCGAGCGCGGCAAGCTGGCGCTGAGCCCGAGTTCCATGCGCACGGTGCTCGACGGCGTTTATCTCCGGCTCGAAGAAGCGCGCGACCTGTCGAGGTATCTCATCGGACTGGCCATCTTCCTCGGCCTGCTCGGTACGTTCTGGGGTCTGCTCGGCACCATACGTGCCGTGTCCGACATCATTTCCTCGCTCGGCGTCGGTACCGATGCCGTCGCGATGTTCACCGCACTCAAGGACCAGCTACGCGAACCGCTCGCGGGCATGGCGACGAGTTTCTCGACTTCCCTGTTCGGTCTGGCCAGTTCGCTCGTGCTGGGTTTTCTCGACCTGCAGGCCGGCCACGCGCAGAACCGCTTTTACAACGAAATGGAAGAGTGGCTTTCTACCGTGACCAAGCTGTCCTCGGGCGGCGGCATCGCCGGGGACATGGAAGGCTCGGTGCCCGCCTATGTGCAGGCGCTGCTCGAGCAGACGGCGGACGGCCTGGAGCGCATGCAGCGCGCCATCGTGGACAACGAGCGCGAACGGCGCGGCGCCAGCGAGCAGCTCGGCGAACTCAATGCACAGCTCGCGCGCCTGACCGAATTCCTCGGCCGCGACGCGCGCGAACGCCACGCCGCGACCGAAGTGCAGGAAGACCTGCGCGCGGCGCTGAAGACGATCGCCGGGCAGCATTCCGGCGGCGGCAACACGATGTCCGATGAACTGCGCAGCGAATTCCGTCTGCTGTCGCGCACCATCGCCGCCGCGCTGGACAACCAGCGCCGTCCAGGTCCCGGGCAGCACTGACGCCTTATGCGCAACCTCGCCTCCCGCCGCCGCGGCGTCGACATCTGGCCCGGCTTCGTCGACGCGCTCACCGCGCTGATCATGGTGCTGGTGTTTGTACTCATGCTGTTTGCGATCGGCCAGTTCGTGCTGTCGGATTCGCTCGCCGGCAAGAACCGCGCCCTCGACGACCTCAACGCGCGCGTCGCGCAGCTCGCCAAGACCCTGTCGCTGGCCGAGAACAGCAAGCGTCAGCTCGATACGCAGGTGAAGGAGCTGTCGGCCTCGCTCGGCGGTGTAACGAGCGAGCGCGACCAGGCCCGCACCGAACTCACCGCCGCACAGGCCGAGGCCGCGCGCCTCGGTGCCGACATCGCGGCGCTGGCGCAGCTCAAGAGCCAGCTCGAAAGCGAAGTCGCACGGCTGGCCGGCGAACTCGGCCTGAGCCAGAGTGAAGTCGTCAAAGGCAAGGAACTGTCGGCGCAGCAAGTCGCACAGCTCGAACTGCTGAACCGGCAGATGGCCGCACTGAATACGCAGCTAGCGCAGATCCAGGCCGCGCTCGACGTCGCGAACAAGGATCTCAAGGCCAAGGACGTCAAGATCGCCGATCTCGGCAAGGAGCTGAACATCGCCCTGGCCAACCGCGTCGGCGAACTGGAACGCTACCGTTCGGAGTTCTTCGGCCGCCTGCGCGCGGCCCTGGGCGACCGCTCCGACATCCGTGTCGTCGGCGACCGCTTCGTCGTGCCGACCGACATCCTGTTCGACAGCGCCTCGGCCGAGCTCGGACCAACCGCGCAGGCGTCGATGGACAAGCTCGCCGAGACGGTCAAACTCGTCGCTGCGGAGATTCCGTCCAGCATTGATTGGGTGCTGCGCATTGACGGCCATACCGATGCGCGCCCTATCCACACCGACCGCTTCCCCTCGAACTGGGAGCTGTCCTCGGCGCGCGCGGTGTCGATCGTGAAATACCTCGTCGTGCAGGGCATACCGGCGCACCGGCTGTCGGCCAACGGCTTCGGCCAGTTCCAGCCGCTGGACCCGGCGCAGACGCCGGAAGCGTTCACGCGTAACCGGCGTATCGAGATTCAGCTAACGAATCGGTGAGGCGAACCGCGTGATGCAGCGAAAGCATCCGCCGCGCGGATGCGCCGCCGTTTGCTTTCCGACGGCCCGCTACTTCGACGGCTTCTTCGTATCGCCAACCGCATCCAGCGCCGCCCAGCCGCCGAACTGCAGTCCGATGACCTGATCCACCACCGGCGCGATCTTGTCGAGCGCATGCGCCGCCGTGCCGCTGACGCGATAGATGACCGTCGCTTCGCTGCCTTCGTCGTTCGCCGCAAGCGCGACGCTGAGCACGCCGCTGATGGCCATGTCCTGCAGCGGCCCGAGTGCGGCGTTCAGACGCACGAGTTCGTTGTGCTTGAGCATGATGACGCGGCCGTGTTCGGCGCCACCGTCTTTCCAGCGTTCGCAGAAGCAGCCGCCGAGCGTGAGATCGAGGCTGAGGTTGGCTGCATCGCCCGACCAAGTATGTTCCTTCGGCCACCAGCGCGCCGGTTGAGCCAGCGTGGTCCAGGCCTGCGCCGGTGTCGCCGCGATACGCAGGCGGTGTTCGACGACGAAGCCGTCGGGAGAGGACTGCTTGACCGCAGCCTGGCCGGCGGCGCTCGCCAGCAGCAGCAAGATGGCACTCACACGGAAGGCACGCATGATCGGCTCCGGTTGTCAGGCGACGGCCGATTATGGCGTCTGGCAAACCGATCCCGCATAGGTCAAATGCGTCAGTCGCGCACGCCGACGCGCAGCGCCAGATCCCAGCGCACGGTACGGACTTCGTCCGCATCACCCCAGGCTGCTGCGAACGCATCGCCAAGCTCGTCGACGGGATCACGGCCCACCGCCTTGAGGTAGCGTTGCGTCGCCGACCACGAGCGCAGATACGCGAGGAACGCGGCCAGGTCCCATTGCGCGACCAGGTCGAACGTCGGCGCATCGAGGCGCCGGAAGGGAAACGCGAGCGTGGCGTAGCCGGACTCGACCAGACGCCGCTCGGCGGGCCAGTAGGTCTCGAGCACATCCGAGTAGAGGCGCTGCTTGATCGCGTCGACGGACGGCGTGATCGCGCAATCGGCGTACGTCCACTGCGCCACGACACCGCCGCGGCGCAGTACGCGTTGGGCTTCGGCGTGGAACGCATCGAGGTCGAACCAGTGCAGCGCCTGCGCGACGGTAACGAGATCAGCGCTGCCGTCGGCCAGCGTCGAGGCCTCGGCACGCTCGACGCGATACTCGATGCCGGGCATCGGGTCAGCCTGCCCGATCTGCGCGGCACTCGGGTCGGTCGCGATCACGCGCTCGAATTCCGCCGCCAGGCCGACGCTCGCCTGACCCGTGCCGCAGCCCGCATCCCAGGCCAGCGTACGTGCCGGCGACTGTGCCGCGAGCCAGGCGAACAGGCCCGGCGCATACCGCGGCCGTGCCGTGCGATAGATCGCCGACTGGGTCGAAAAATGGTCTTTGAAAGACATGGACTGCTCCGTCGCCCGTGTTCGCCAACGATGTGGCGATTGTGCACTTCCGCCCCCGGCGGCCGCGCGTGCGGCGCCCGCCAACTTTGCAGCGCAGGACGGATTTCGCCACGCCGGCGTTTCAGCGGCGCCGAGCGCGCGGCTCATCCGTTTCGACGGTCCGCCATTCGCCCGGCGCAAGGTTCTCGAGCGCGTACGCGCCGATGCGCATCCGTACGAGACGCAAGGTCGGCAGTCCGACCGCCGCCGTCATGCGCCGCACCTGGCGGTTGCGTCCTTCGCACAGCGTGAGTTCCAGCCATGCGTCGGGCACGTTCTTGCGGAAGCGCACGGGCGGGTCGCGCGGCCACAGCGCCGGCGGCGTGGCCAGCGCACGCGCGCGCGCCGGCAGCGTCGGGCCGTCGTTGAGTACGACGCCGTCGCGCAAGGCCGCAAGCGCAGCATCGGTGAGGCAGCCTTCCACCTGCACCCAGTAGGTCTTGTCCTGCTTGTGGCGTGGATCGGTCAGCCGGTGCGCGAGCGCACCGTCGTCGGTCAGCAGCAGCAGGCCCTCCGAGTCAGCGTCGAGACGGCCGGCCGCATAGACCGCGGGCTGGCGGATGTAGTCAGCCAGCGTAGGCCGGCGTGGTGTGCTGCGATCCGTGAACTGGCACAGCACGCCGTAGGGTTTGTTGAACGCGAGCAACATGGGCGGACGGCGCACGGATGCCGCATCCGTGCGCCGCAGTCGTTACTGCTTGGCCGCCGAACGATCCGGCTTGACGAACTTCAGCGTCATGCGGTCCGACTCGCCGATCGCCGCGTACTTGTCCTTGTCCTTATCGCCGAGGGCCAGCGACGGCGGCAGGGTCCAGACACCCTTTTCGTAGTCCTTGGTGTCCTTGGGATTGGCGTTGATCTCGCTCTTTTCCTGCAGCGTGAAGCCGGCGTCGGTCGCGAGCTTGATCACATAGTCCTCGGGGATATAGCCCGAGTCCTTGATCTTCTCCATATCGGCGCCGGGCGCCGCGCGATGGTCGGTCACGCCAAGCACGCCGCCGGGCTTGAGCACGTCGAAGGCGGCCTTGAACACTTCCTTGTCATTCTTCCACATCATGAAATTGTGCACGTTGCGGAAAGTCAACACGAGATCCGCACTGCCGGGTTCGCCGAACTTCGGCGTGGTCAGCGCGAACTCGCGCACTTCCACCTCGGCGTAGCGGTCCGCGTCGGCGGCCAGCTTGTCGCGCAGCGCGGTGTTGCTCTTGGCGAGATATTTCTGCGTGCCTTCCTTCTCGGCGCTCGTCGGGTCCATGACCGCGGCAACGAGCTTGCCCTGGCCCTTCAGCAGCGGGGCGAGAATCTCGGTATACCAGCCGCCGCCCGGAGTGAGTTCAACGACGGTCTGGCCGGGCTTGAGTCCGAAGAAGGCCAGCGTTTCCCGCGGGTGGCGGTAGGCATCGCGCGCCTTGTTCGCCTCGGAACGCCAGTGACCGGTCAGAACCTGACTCTGCAGGATATCCCAGTTGGCATCGGCGGCAGACGCAGCGGCCACGGGGGGGGCGGGAGTCGGTGCGGGTGCCGGCTCGGCGGGCTTTGCCGGTGCGGGCGCCGCGACGGGCTTGGCCGGTTCCTGACCACCGCCACAGGCGGCAAGAACCAGGGCAAGGGCAAACGGCAGGGCGAGCTTCTGCATGATGGCTCCGGACTATCAGGAAGGGGGCAGCAGGCTAGCACGCACCCGGTTAAGGCCGGAACCCGGCGCGCCGTGCCGTTGCGCAAACGCGCCGGAACGGCAATCAGGCCGCCCCTGTCAGCGACGGCGCCGCTTCGCCGTGACCGATGCCAGGGCCGTCGCGGCACTCTGCTGGGCGGCCTCTTCCAGCACCCAGGCGCGAAACGCGGCCACACCCGCATGCGCGACTGAACGCGGCGGATAGACCAGATAATGCGACCACTCCGCGCGCAGTCGCTCGGGCACGAGCACGACAAGCCGCCCCGCATCGATATGCGGCTTGACCATGGTCAGCCGGCCCAGCGCCACGCCCAGGCCTTCGAGCGCGGCGCGGTGCAGCGTTTCGGTATCGCCGAAGCTGGCGACGTAGCGCTTGGGCGGCTGGCCGCCGAACTGCTGGAACCAGTCGGTCCAGCGATCGCCGGGATCGCCGAGCAGCGGCCAGCGCGCGAGGTCGGCCGCCTGCGGCGCACGGCTGCGACGCTTGAGCAGCAGCGGACTGGCGACCGGAGTAATCCACTCGTGGAAAAGGTGGATCGCATCGAGTCCCGGCCACACGCCCGGACCGAAACGCAGCGCCGCGTCGAAGGGTTCCTTGGCGAAGTCGACGATGCCGGTACCCGAATGCAGATGCAGCTCGAGCTCGGGGTGGCGCGCGACGAAGCGCGGCAGGCGCGGCACCAGCCAGCCCGAGGCAACGGTCGGCATCATGCTCAGGCTCAGCACCTCATCCCGGCTTTGCCGTGGCGGTTGCATCGCGCGCTCGATCGCAGCCAGTGGAGCCTCGACCGCATCGCGCAGACGCTCGCCATCGACCGTCAGCGTAACGCCGCGCGGGCCGCGCACGAACAAGGTCTGCTGCAAGCGCTGCTCCAGCGCGCGGATCTGGTGGCTCAGCGCACTGACGGTGAGATTCAACCGCAGCGCCGCACGCGACAGGTTGCGCTGCTGCGCGGCGAGCACGAAGGCCTGCAGGGCGGTCAGCGGCAATCGACTCATTGTGAAGTTTTGAACAAGGCTCTTGACTGCCGCTGTTGTGATCTGCACCAGATCCCCACAACTTCGTTGTGCTCCGTCGCAGCCACGACCGTATGGCCCTTGGGCCGCGCACCAGATCTCCACAACCCAGGCCAAACGCGTTGCGTTTGGCCGCCCGGCCCGTTGGGCGTTCAGAGTGATCAGAACCTGCGGTTCTGAGCGATCACTCTTCACTCCCTTGACTCAAGGGGGCTCCAAGAGCAAATGCCCGCTTCGTTTTGCTCAGAGGCTGCATGTTGAGTTTTTCTCAAGCCTGGCTTGCAAAGATGTCGCTTTTTCGGCGGCTGCGCCATCACTACGCTGTCAGGACATTGAAGCGGCGTCAACTCCCGCCGCCGCTACAGGAGAAACCGCATGGCCTCGATCTGGAAAGACCTGTTGTTCCTGCATGGTCACTTCACGCGCCCGGAGGACGTGCTCGACACAGCCGTCGGCGAGGCAGCAAGCGCGATGGCACGGCGCGAGGCGACGCCGGCGCGCCAAGACTCGGCACACGACGATGCCGGCCTCGCCTGTGGCGGCTGCGGCTGAGCCGCCTCAGACCAGCGACTGCCCCAGCAGCGCAGCCGGATTGAGGCAGGCCGTCGGCGGATACGGCGGCACGTCGATGCGCTCGCCAGCGGCGATGCGCCGCTGCAGTTCCAGCCACCAGCCCACCTCGAAGATCTCGCCATGGCGTTCGAGCAGCGCCGCGCGCAGTTCGTCGTTAAGGCCTAGGAACCGCGGAAACTGCTGCGGGAACACATCGTGCGGGCCAACGTACCAGGCGTCGCTGCCGCTCGCGCCGTCGCCTTCGTCGTCGGGCAGGTCGCGGAAGCGGCATTCTTCGACGAGGCAGAGCTCGTCATAGTCGTAGAAGATCGCGCGGCCGTTGCGTGTGATGCCGAAATTCTTCAGCAGCAGGTCGCCGGCGAAGACATTGCTGCGCGCCAGATCGCGGATGGCCTGGCCGTAGTCGAGGATCGCGCGCACGGCGAGGTCCGCGCTGACTTCACGCAGGTAGAGGTTCAACGGCCGCAGACGCCGCTCGATGTAGCAGTGCGCGATGACGAGATCGTTGCCGTCCACATACGCGCTTTCACGGCATTCACCGAGGATCTCCTTGAGCAGTGCCGGCGAGAAGCGGCGCTGCGGAAAGCGCAGGAAACGAAACTCCTGCGCATCGACGAGACGGCCGGCACGGTCGCGGTGGAAGACCATGCGGTATTTCTCCATGACCTCCTCGCGCACGCTTTCCTTCGGAAACGCGAAGCGGTCGCGGATCAGTTTGAATACGAGCGGATACGACGGCAGCGTGAACACCAGCATGACCATTCCGCGCTCGCCGTCGGCATGCACGAGCTGCTCGTCCGGATCGCGCTGCAGGTGGCGGAAGAAATGCCGATAGCGCTCGGTCTTGCCCTGCTTGGCGCGACCGAGCACGGTGTAGAGCTCGTCGATCGGCTTGGACGGCAGCAAGGTGCGCAGGAACACGACCGCGTCGCCGACCGTGGCCAGATCCGCATGGAAATAGCTGCGCGTATAGCCGAACACCTGAGCGACGTGTTCGTGCTCGGTCAGCACCGCATCGGCGCGGATGCCGCCGGGCTCGTGCACCAACGCAATCACGAGCGGCGCGATGCGTTCCGCACCGAACACACGGCCGACGAGATAGGCGCGCCGCTCGCGATAGAACACGGTCTGCAGCAGTTCGATCGCGCGCACCGGATCGCTGCCCCAGCTTTCCAGCCGCCGCGATACCGCCTCGGCGATGCGCATGGCGCAAAGCCCCGCATGCGCATAGGCCGCCGCGAACGGATAGTCGTCGAGAATGGCCTGGCAGACCCGCGCCAGATTGCTCCAGACGGCGTAACTGTGGCGCGCAACCGGATGTGTGATGCGGTCGGTCGGCTCTATGTCGAGCGCAACGAACTCGATCGCAGCGTCGACGCCGCGGGTCTTGAAGAAACGCCGCGTCTGCGTGTTGTACCAGGTCTTGTAGAGCTCCTGATCGAGCAGGTTCGCGATCGTCTGGGCGTAGCAGACGTGGATCGCGCGCCAGAGCGCGCGGTCGTGCAACGCCGCGCCGAGATGGTCCTGGAGCTGGGCCGCCATGCGCTGCGCGCTCGCGTCATAGAGCTTGATACGCTCGACCGCGTCCTCGCTCGCACCGCTCCAGTCGCGCATCTCGAAGCGCCGCTGCGCGCGTTGCGTGATCTCGCGGAAGCGTGCGTGATAGTCCGCGAAACCGGCGTGGATCAGGGCGGCGGCGCTGGCCGCTACGGAAATGTCGGTCATGGGAGCAAGCGCTGGGGATTTGCGCCAGTATCGCGCCTGCGCCGTTGCTGGCAAGCGGTGCACTGGCTGGCGAGTCGATCGCCGAGTCCCTGTAATGCGGCATCATTTCGCCGGACAGGATGACCGGACCGGGATTGACCTCGTCAAGACCTGGGTAGTTGGGCACCGTGCCGCGCATGGCCTCGAATACGGCGCGGCCGCTCAACGCAACATGTTCAACCTGACGGCCTCGGCATGAACGAACGGCGATTCACGGCGGAACTTGACTTCGCTGATGTCGCCGACAAGGTATTCGTTGTAGTGGTTCTCGCGCAGCTTGCGGCAGTCCGCGCCATTGAGCTTTAGCCGGGCGATGGTGCTTTCAGCGACCGTGGCCATGCGCATGTCGAGGCCGGATCGCACGCTGATGCGGAAATCACCGAAGTTGAGTTCGAATGGCGAATCGGCCAGAGTGAAGGGGTCCAACACATCGGTAAAGTCGGATTTGCGACCGTTCATCGTGCCGCAGATGAACCGATAGTTGCTCCACTCGTATGCAAGATCAATCCGCTGCGCCTTCGGCACAAAATGCTCGACAGTGGCGTTGCCGACGACGAGTTCCACATACACGCAGACGTACGCACAGATCGACTGATACGCCGAACGCAATTCAGGCAGGCACCACGTCCAATAGCTTTCCAAGGTCACGCCAGCGGGTATCGGTTGCTGGGCATCTATCCCTTTTCTGGCGAGCCATCTCACGCCGGGCTGGCGAACATTGACATCGAATCCCGGCGGCTCCGGCTGCGGTGCGACCGGAATCATCGGCTGGCCACCAGCCCATGCTTTTCGCCGAAATGCCGCCAGCGCATCAGGAACACGTCGCCTTCCGCTGACACCGCGCGGAGTTCGTTGTCCACGGCGGCATAGGCTTCCACCGTGGGATTGGCTTCCGGTGCCATCAGCATCGCCGCTTTCTCACGGGCACGCTCGGCCGGGATCGACATCGCCTCCGGCAGGTCGAACACTTCGCTGGTCAGCCAGGCGCTGGCGTCCCCTTTTCGCTCGAACAGCATTGGCTGCAAACGGACCTTGCTACCGTCTGTTTTCCGCTCCAGATCGATAACGAACAGCCGGTCGCGTTGCTGGTCAAACTCTGGCTCCATCGAAGCCAACAGCAACGGCGCATGCGTCACACCGATTAGCTGCACGCGGGCCTCTGCATTGAGGCTCCTGACTGCAGCGAGCAGGGAAGGCAGTATCGTGCGCTGCCAGCGCGGATGCAGATGTGCCTCGATCTCGTCGACCAGCACTACCAGACGCTTGAACGGCTCGCTCCAGCCGCGCAGTCCGGCGGCACGCTGGTGTTCTGTCCAGGTCCAGGCAATCAAATAGGCGATCCCCAGGACACGTCGAACCGCCTCGGAACATTGATGAGCCGGTGTTTCCGCATAACTGGTCCGCAGAGTCGGATAGTCCTGCACATCATCCGGCGTGAGCCGGCGCGGTTCTCCCGGCGTCAGCAACTCGTCGTCACTGGGCGAAAGCGCGCTCAACAATTTTCGTAACACATCGAATTCGGGTCGATTTTCCCGCTGCCACGAAACCCAGTCGCGGATGAGGCCATTGCACAGCGACTGTCCTTCGCGCGCGCCAGACAAGCCGTGCCACACCTGGGACTGGCTCATGAGGTAGGCGCGCGGCGACTCACCCAAATCAGGGTCCAGCGAATCGCGGTAGTAGTTACGCGCCGGATCCCAGACTGAAAATCCGCCGTTGGCCCGTGCATAAATCACGAGCGCCGACATCGGAGGTCGGCCTTTGCTCCAGACCCAGCGTTGCTCGCCGAGAACATAACTGGCGCCGCGCTCCACGCCCTTGGCCGATTCACCATCGACAACAGATCCGACGCTGGCACTGCGCATTGGCCTGAGCGCTTCTTCGCCGGGCCAGGAATTGGTGAGTTGCCAGAACGCGAGATCCAGCACCAGCGACTTGCCGAGGCCATTGTCTCCGGTGATCAAATTCACGCGGTCGCCGAAATCCACTGACAGCGGGTCGATCGGGCCGATTCCCTCGGCAGATAGTCGCTTCAGTGTCATCGACGAATTCCTGTCCTGTCTTGTAGACGCCGCGCAGGACGGTCGATCACCGTCCTGCGCGCCGCGCTATTACAACGCCTTGATCAGCTCATCCGCAAACTCGGAGCACCTGACCTCGGTCGCGCCGTCCATGAGGCGGGCGAAGTCGTAGGTCACGGTCTTGTTGCCGATGGCCTTGTCCATCGCGGCGATGATGGCGTCGGCGGCTTCGGTCCAGCCCATGTAGCGCAGCATCATTTCGCCGGACAGGATCACCGAGCCCGGGTTGACCTTGTCGAGGCCAGCGTACTTCGGCGCGGTGCCGTGGGTGGCTTCGAACACGGCGTGGCCGGTGCTGTAGTTGATGTTGCCGCCCGGCGCGATGCCGATGCCGCCGACCTGGGCGGCGAGCGCGTCACTGAGATAGTCGCCATTGAGGTGCAGCGTGGCGATCACATCGAACTCGTCCGGACGCGTCAGCACCTGCTGCAGCGTGATGTCGGCGATCGCATCCTTGATCAGCACCTTGCCCTTGGCCAGTTCGGCCTTCTGCTCGGCGTTGGCCTCGGCTTCGCCCTTGGCTGCCTTGGTGCGTTCCCATTGTTCCCAGGTATAGACCTGGTCGCCGAAATCACGCTCGGCCAGGGCGTAGCCCCAGTTGCGGAACGCGCCTTCGGTGAACTTCATGATGTTGCCCTTGTGCACCAGGGTCACTGACTTGCGCTTGTTCGTGATCGCGTATTCGATTGCCGCGCGGATCAGACGCTCCGAACCGTCCTTGGACACGGGCTTGATGCCGATGCCG
>JAAFHE010000198.1 GCA_013298265.1 Lysobacterales bacterium
GTCGACAGCGGCAATCTCGCCGGCCACCTGCTCACCTTGCGCCAGGGCCTGCTGGCGCTGCGCTGCCACATGCCCGCGCAGGCGCGCGTATTCGACGGGTTGTACGACACTGCCCGCGTGCTGCACAGCCTCGCGCCGCCGGCACTGCAGGCCAGCGTCGGACATCTGCTGCGCGCGACCACGGCGACGGATCAGGCGCGGCAGGCCGGCGACGGCACGCTTGTCACCGAACTGACGCAACTGCTCGCGCTGGCCACCGCCCTGCGCGACAAGCTGACGGACCAGGACACCGCCGCCGAATGGGCGCAGCTACTGGTCGATCAGTGCGGCGACGCGCTTGAAGAAGCGCTGATCTTTTCAACAAAACCGGGAGCCTGCCTCGAAGAGCTCGCCGCCGCCGGTTCCGCCACCGCGCGCGGCTGGCTGGAGGCGTCGCGACAGCTGGCCACGCGCGCGGCCGAATTCGCCGTGATGGACTATGAATTCCTGTACGACCGCGGCCGCGATCTGTTCAGCATCGGCTTCAACGTCAACGACCATCGCCGTGATGCGGGCTACTACGACCTGCTGGCTTCGGAGGCGCGCCTCGGCGTCTTCGTCGCGATCGCCCAGGGCCAGGTGCCGCAGAAGGCCTGGTTCTCGCTGGGCCGTCTGCTGACCCAGACCGGCGGTGCGCCGGTGCTGCTGTCGTGGAGCGGGTCGATGTTCGAGTACCTGATGCCGAACCTCGTCATGCCGCTCTACCCCAAGTCGCTGCTGGCGCACACCACGCGCGTCGCCGTGGCGCGCCAGATCGACTACGGACGCGCGCGCGACGTCCCCTGGGGCATCTCCGAATGCGGCTATCACCTGACCGACGCGGCGCAGAACTACCAGTACCGCGCATTCGGCGTGCCGGGCCTGGGACTGCAGCGCGGACTGTCCAAAGAACTCGTGATCGCGCCGTATGCGACGGCCCTCGCCCTGCTCGTGGCGCCCAATGCGGCAGCGGAAAACCTGCAGCGTCAGGCCGACCAGCACTGGCTCACACACTACGGCTACTACGAGGCGATCGACTACACCGCGGCGCGCCTGCCGCCGGGGGAACGCTGCGCCGTGGTGCGCTCGTTCATGGCGCATCACCAGGGCATGAGCCTGCTCGCCATCGCGCATGTGCTGCTCGACCGGCCCATGCAGCGACGCTTCGAGGCCGACCCGCAAATCCAGTCCGCGCTATTGCTGCTGCAGGAGCGCGTGCCGCGCGCCGCCGGCCAGCCGGCCAGCGATCCGCAGCTCGTCGATGCACGCAACGCCACCGAGGCCATCGCCGTGCCGCTGCGCGTGTTCGACCGCCCGGACCCCGCCGCACCCGCGGTGCAACTGCTGTCCAACGGCCGCTACCACGTCATGCTCAGCAGCGCCGGTGGCGGCTACAGCCGCTGGCGCGACGTGGCGCTGACGCGCTGGCGCGAGGATCCGACCCGCGATGCCTGGGGCAGCTTCTGCTATCTACGCGACCCCGACAGCGGCCGCGTCTGGTCGACCGCGTTCCAGCCGACGCTGAAGCCTGACGAAGACTACGAAGCCGTGTTCACCGAGGCGCGTGTGCAATTCCGCCGCCGCCTGGACGACTGGGAGACGCATACCGAGATCGTCGTGTCGCCCGAGGACGACATCGAGCTGCGCCGCACCCGCGTCACCAACCGCAGCACGATCGCCCGCACGATCGAGCTGACCAGCTACGCCGAAGTCGTGCTCGCGCCGGCGATCAGCGACAGCCTGCATCCGGCGTTCAGCAAGCTATTCGTGCAAACCGAGATCGTTGCCGCGCGCAACGCGATCCTGTGCTCGCGCCGGCCCCGCGACGCGCACGACGCGACGCCGTGGATGTTTCATCTCGCGACGGTGCACCTGGGCGAGAGCCTTGGCGTCTCCTTCGAGACCGACCGCGCACGCTTTCTCGGCCGGCGCCGCTCGCCCGCCGATCCGCAGGCGATGGAACGCAATGCCGTGCTTTCGGGGACGCAGGGCTCGGTGCTAGACCCGATTGTCGCGATCCGCCACCGGATCCGCGTGCAGCCGGAGCAGACCGTCCATGTCGATCTCGTCATCGGGGTCGCCGCCAACCGCGAGGGTTGCCTGCAGCTCGTGGACAAGTATCACGACCGGCGCCTCGCCGACCGCGTGATCGAGCTGGCCTGGACCCACAGCCAGGTGTCGCTGCGCCAGATCAACATCAGCGAAGCCGAAGCGCAGACCTACGCGCGCCTGGCCGGCCGCATGCTCTACAGCCACGCCTCCCTGCGCGCAGAGGCACAACTCGTGCTGCGCAACCGGCGCGGCCAGCCGGGCCTGTGGGCCTATGCAATCTCGGGCGACCTGCCGATCCTGCTGCTGCAGGTCAGCCGCAGCGACGACATGGGGCTGGCGCGCGATGCGATCCAGGCGCATGCGTACTGGCGCTTCAAGGGCCTGGCCGCGGACCTGGTGATCTGGAACGAGGAACGCGGCAGCTACCGGCAGGACCTGCATGACGTGCTCATGAGCATGATTGCCGCGAGTGTGGATGCGAATCTGCTCGAACGGCCCGGCGGGATTTTCGTGCGCGCCGCCGAGCAGATACCGCACGAGGACCGCATGCTGCTCCTGGCGATCGCGCGCATCGTACTCAGCGACAAGAAAGGCAGTCTCGCCGAGCATCTGCAGCGGCGCGAAACCGGCGAATTGGCGGTGCCGCGGCTGGCCGTCACCGAGACGGCTGCACGCCCATCGGCGGCGCAGCCGGCCGCGCCAGCCAGGGCGCCGCTGCGCCTGGACAACGGCCGTGGCGGGTTCTCGGCCGACGGCCGCGAATACGTCATCACCAGCGCGCCGGGTGAATCGACCCCGGCTCCCTGGATCAACGTGATCGCCAATCCCGGCTTCGGCTGCATCGTGTCGGAAAGCGGCATGGGCTACAGCTGGCGTGAGAACGCGCACGAATACCGCCTCACCCCGTGGCAGAACGACCCGGTCAGCGATGCCGGCGGCGAGGCGTTCTACCTGCGTGACGAGGAAAGCGGCGCCTACTGGTCGCTGGCCGCGCTGCCGGCGCCTGGCGCCACGCCGTATACCGCGCGGCACGGCTTCGGCTACAGCGTGTTCGAGCATGTCGAGGACGGCATCCAGAGCGAGCAGCGCATCTACGTCGCGCCCGATGCCGCGGTGAAATTCTTCGTGCTGCGCCTGCGCAACGTTTCCGGTCGTCGCCGCAGTCTTTCCGCCACCGGCTACGTCGAGTGGGTACTCGGTGATCTGGCCGCGAAATCGGCCATGCACGTCGTCACCGAGCTCGATCCCGACAGCGGCGCCCTGTTCGCGCGTAATGCGTTCCATCCGGAATTCGGCGAATGGGTGTCGTTCTTCGATGTCGACGAGGCACATCGCACGCTCAGCGGCGACCGCCTCGAATTCATCGGCCGCAACGGCAGCCTGGCGCGGCCCGCGGCGCTGGAACGCATGCGCCTGTCCGGCCGCGTCGGCGCACTGATGGATCCCTGCGGCGCGATCCAGATCCCGTTCACGCTCGAGGACGGGCAGACGCGCGAGATCATTTTCCGGCTCGGCTCCGCCACGAGCACGCACGAGGCCAGCGCGCTGGTCAAGCGCCTGCGCAAGCCCGGCTACGCGCGCGAGGCGCTCGACGCCGTGCGCGCGCAGTGGACGCGCCTGCTCGGTGCGATCGAGCTGGATACGCCGGACGAAACACTCAACGCGCTGGGCAACGGCTGGCTGATCTACCAGGTCATCGCCTGCCGGATGTGGGGACGCAGCGGCTACTATCAGTCCGGCGGCGCGTTCGGTTTCCGCGACCAGCTGCAGGACGCCATGGCACTGGTCCACGCCGCTCCGGAACTGCTGCGCGCGCAACTGCTGCTGTGCGCGCAGCGCCAGTTCAAGGAAGGCGACGTCCAGCACTGGTGGCACCCACCCGCCGGTCGCGGTGTGCGCACACTGTGCTCGGACGACTACCTGTGGCTGCCGTTCGCGACCTGCCGCTACGTCAGCTGCAGCGGCGACACGGCTGTGCTCGACGTGACCCAGCCCTTCCTCGACGGGCGCGCCCTCGTGGCCGGCGAAGAGTCGTACTACGACCTGCCGCTGAGCTGGGACGACCATGCGCCGATCTATGTCCACTGCGTGCGCGCGATCGAGCACGGCTTGCGCATGGGGCCGCACGGCCTGCCCCTGATCGGCAGCGGCGACTGGAACGACGGCATGAACAACGTCGGCCGCGGCGGCCGCGGCGAAAGCGTGTGGCTGGGCTTTTTCCTGTACCGCGTACTGCTCGACTTCGCACCGCTGGCGCGCACCCGCGGCGATGTGGCATTCGCCGCCCGCTGCGAGAGCGAGGCCGCGACGCTGCAGAAAAATCTAGAATTGCACGGCTGGGACGGTGCCTGGTACCGGCGCGCGTTCTTCGACGACGGCACGCCGCTGGGATCGGCCAGCAACGAGGAATGCCGCATCGACGCCATCGCGCAGAGCTGGGCGGTTCTCTCCGGGGCCGCGCCGGATGGGCGCCGGCAGCAGGCGCTGGATGCACTCAATGCGCGGCTGGTGCGGCCGCAGACGCGACTGATCCAATTGCTGGATCCGCCGTTCGACACATCGCCGCTGGATCCGGGCTACATCCGCGGCTACGTGCCCGGTGTGCGCGAGAACGGCGGCCAGTACACCCACGCGGCGATCTGGTCGGTGATGGCCTTCATCGAGGCCGGTCGCGTGCAGCAGGCCTGGGAGCTGTTCGACCTGATCAATCCGCTGCGTCACGCGCTCACGCCGCAGGATGTGGAAACGTACAAAGTGGAACCCTACGTCGTCGCGGCCGACGTCTATGCGGTAGATCCGCACGCCGGCCGCGGCGGCTGGACCTGGTATACCGGCTCGGCCGGCTGGATGTACCGCCTGATCGTCGAGTCGCTGCTGGGCCTGCGCCGCGAAGGCCCACGCCTGCACATCGAACCGTGCCTGCCGGCGCACTGGCCGGGCTTCCGCTTCGTCTACCGCTTCGGCGCGACCGTCTACCGCTGCCACGTCATCGCCGCGACCGCGGAAAAGCCGGCGACGGCGCACGCAACGCTGGAACTGGTGGACGACGGCGGCGAGCACGCCTGCGAGTTCGTCGTCGCACGACGCTGAGAAGGCCTCAAGCCGCGTCGGCCACCGCAGCCGACCGCGGCCGGCGCCGCAAGCGACGCTTCCACCGTCGGTCTGCGGGTAGCTGGGCGTGTCAGTGTGCGGCCCGGGGACACGGCCAGCTTTGCCGGTCCGCGTGCATCCGGGCAGCTCCTGCCGCCGTAAGGTTCTGCGTTCCGGTCGATACACAGGTGCCTGGTGCAAATCGGCAATGTTCGGCTTCATCCCGGCCTGGCGGCGTGCCTTGCTCCGGGCATCCCCGTGGCGACCGGGCCTGTGTCGGGCTCGAGTGGTCGCACAGGTAGCCGCACCGGGCCGCGCCGCCGCCGTTGCGGTTGCCGTCGCCGAACACATCAATTACACAGTGCCGCAGGTAGGCTCGCGCCTCGCGGCACGCTTGACGACCCGCCTCAAGCAGCCCAACCAACGGAACCGGGACGGATGGACTCAAACCCGCAGCAGCTACGCGATCCGGCAAACACCGTGATCGACGATCTTTTGCATCAGGTCGCCGCAGGCGACCGCGGCGCCTTCGAACAGCTTTACCGCACCACCGCCAGCCGTCTGCTGGGCACCTGCCTGCGCGTACTGCCCGACCGGCTTGAGGCCGAAGATGTGCTGCAGGAAGTCTTTGTCACCGCCTGGAACAAGGCCGGCCAGTTCGACGCGCAGCGTTCAGGCGGCATGACCTGGCTAGCCTCGATCGCACGCCACCGCGCCATCGACCGCCTGCGCGGACTGCCCGCCCTGGCAGTCCATGCGCCGATCGAACTTGCCGACACGACGGCGGATCCCGCCCCGGCTCCCTCGTCCGTCGCGGAGGCGGATTCCGAGCGCATCCGGCTCGACGAGTGCCTGCAGCGCCTCGAACCCAAGCGCCGCACACTGATCAACAGCGCCTTCTTCGACGGCTCGACCTATGAAGAATTGGCCCGCCGCTGTGGCTCGCCGCTGGGATCGGTAAAGAGCTGGATACGGCGCGGCCTGCTGCAGCTACGGACCTGCCTCGAATCATGAACACCACCGTCAACCCTTCCGAACAAGAGCCCGGCGAACCCACCGGCGACGATCTGCGCGCGGCCGAATACGTGCTCGGCGTGCTCGATGCGCCGGAACGCCGCGATTTGCAGCAACGCCTGACTACTGATCCGTCCTTGGCGCGCCGCGTCGAGGAGTGGGAGCAGCGCTTTGCGCCCTGGCTGTCTCGCATCCAGGCTGTGGAACCCTCGGCGCTGGTATGGCCGCGCATCACACAGCGCCTCGGCTGGCGGGCGGCAGCGGCCAAGCCGGCGCTGCGCGACAACGCCGCCTTCTGGCGCCGCGTCGCGGCGCTCGCGACCGCTGCGGCCTTGGCCGCCGTCGCCTTCGGCCTGACCCGCCCGCAACCTGCGGTCACGACCGTAGCGGGCGAGGAACAGGCTGCGCGTCCGGTCACTGTGCTGGTGCGCGACAACGGCGCCGCGGCGTGGATCGCGCGCGTCGATGCGGCCAGCGGCAAGGTCCTCATGGTGCCGGTGCCATCGCCGCTGGACGGATCAGGCCGCGTCAATGAATTGTGGATAATTCCGGTCGGCGGCGCGCCGCATTCGCTCGGGTTCCTGTCCAACGACAAGTCCCATACGATCGTCGTGCCGGCCGAGCTGCGCAACACGGTCGCTGCCGGTGCGATCTTCGCCGTCACGCTGGAAGACCGGTCCGGCATTCCGCATGCGGCACCGAGCAGTCCCATCGTGGCCAAGGGCAGCATCCAGGCGATCTAGTGTCCTGTCTCGTAATTGC
>JAAFHE010000199.1 GCA_013298265.1 Lysobacterales bacterium
GTGCAGGCCGATGCCGGCGCCGGGCGGCAACACGCGGCGGCGCAAGACGAGATCCAGGTCCGGTACATCGTCGAACAGCGGATAGGCGACCGTCGTACCGCCGCCGCCGTGCGGGGCCGGCTGCGCGCGCCGGTAGTCACCGTTGCGCGCGACACGCGAGGCGCCGGGACGCACGGTGTCGGCATCGTCCGGAATGCCGCAATCGATATCGCGGCGCTGGCGCGCTGCATCGACCAGGCCTTGGGCGCGCAATCCCTGCACGACCAGACAGGCCATCGCCGCCGCACCGCGCTGGTGGAAGTGGGTGTTGTCGCGCAGGTTCTGTGCGGGTACGTGCAGGTAGTAGTCGCGCGAGGCGTCCTCGCCGAGGCCCTCGAGCCAGCGCAGGCTGGCGCCGCCGAGATCGACCAGCGCCACGCCTTCCTGCCGCGCGAGCGCGCGCACGGCCTGCGCATACGGCCCGTGCAGATCGCGGGCATGCCCGGCGACGAAATGCCGCCGCGCGACCGGCGTCAGCAGCACCGGCGTCGCGCCGACGTTGCGCGCCAGCGTGAGGTATTGCCGCAGCCACAGCGGAAACACCTGCTGCGGTTCGTTGTAGCGCGCCGGGTCGTCGCGCTTCTCGTCGTTGTGGCCGAACTGGATCAGCAGCAGGTCGCCGGCGCGCAGGTCGCGCGCGACGTCGTAGATCCAGCCCTGCTCGATGAAACTGCGCGCGCTGCGTCCGCTCTGCGCGCGGTTGCGCACCTCGACCGAGGCGTCGAACCAGCCCGGCAGTTCCTGCCCCCAGCCGCGCCGCGGCCAGCGCGACGCGTCGTACTCGCTCGCAGTGGAGTCGCCGGCAATGACGATGCGCAGCGGCGGCGACAGGCGCTGCTGTGCCGACGCCGTTCCAGCGCAGGCGAGCGTGACGAGCACACCGCTGGCGCATGCCCGCAGGAGTGTTGCGAGCGCTCGCCGCAAAATCACGCCGCATTCGCGCCGTGGCGTCATGCCTAGCGCGCCAGCCACCCACCGTCGACCGGCAGCACGGCGCCGTGCACATAATCCGCCGCGCGCGAGCACAGGAACACCGCGGCGCCGCCGAGATCGGCGGGTTCGCCCCAGCGCGCCGCCGGGATGCGCGCGAGGATGTCGCGGTTGCGCTGTTCGTCGGCGCGCAGCGCGGTGGTATTGGCCGTGGCGAAATAGCCTGGGGCAATCGCGTTGACGTTGATGCCCTGCGCCGCCCATTCGTTGGCGAGCAGCCGGGTCAGGCCGAGGATTCCACTTTTGCTCGCTGTATACGAAGCCACCCGGATGCCGCCCTGGAACGACAGCATCGAGGCGATGTTGACGATCTTGCCGCCCTGCCCCACGGCGACGCAGTGGCGCGCGAAAGCCTGGGCCAGGAAGAACGCGGTCTTCAGATTGACGCCGAGCACCGCGTCCCAGTCGTCCTCGGTGAAATCCAGCGCCGCGTTGCGCCGTATCGTGCCGGCGTTGTTGACGAGGATGTCGGCACGGCCGAGCTGCGCGACCACCGCATCCACTGCGGCGCCGAGCCCATCGACGCGATCCAGGTCCGCCTCGATCCAGCGCAGACGCCGGCCGCAGTCGGCCACTGCCGCCGCGGTTTCGTCCGGCGCCGAGCGCCCTATCGCGGCGATATCCGCACCAGCCCGCGCGAGCGCCAGCGCAATGCCTTGCCCCAGCCCCGTATTCGCACCCGTCACCAGCGCGACGCGGCCATTCAGATCGAAAAGATCGCTCATGCGCGCCTCATTTCAGCTGACAGATATCCAGCACGTTCATGTCGGTGTAATCGAGATTTTCACCGCCCATGGCCCAGATGAAGCCGTAGTTCGCGGTGCCCGAGCCCATGTGAATCGACCACGGCGGCGACACCACAGCTTCGTGGTTGGCGACGACGAGATGGCGTGCCGCATCCGGCTCGCCCATGAAATGAAAAACGCGATCGTTCGCACCGAGATCGAAATAGAAATACACCTCGCTGCGCCGGTCGTGCAGGTGCGGCGGCATCGTGTTCCAGACGCTGCCGGTATTGAGCAGGGTCAGGCCCAGCAGCAACTGGCAGGACTTGCAGGTCGCCGGCACGATGTACTGATAGATCGTGCGCTCGTTCGACGTCGCCAGCGCGCCGCGCTGCAGCGGCACGGCGCTGTCGATGGAAATGTGCACGATCTCGTAACGCGCATGCGCCGGCGTTGAGGCCAGGTAGAACGCCGCCGGTTCCTCCGCCGAAACCGATTCGAAGATCACCTCGCTGCAGCCCATCGGCAGGTACAGCGCATCGCGCGGCTTGAGCTCGTAGCTCTGCCCGTCGACGCGGATGCGGCCGGTGCCCTTGCCCACGTTGACGGCGCCGAGCTCGCGGCGTTCGAGAAACGGCTTGCCCACCGCCGATGCCGGCTCGGTCTGCGCCGGCAGGCTCACCGGTTGTGTCACCGGCGCGGCGCCGCCGATCACGAAACGCTCGTAGTGCGTGTAGTTCAGCACCACGGTATCGGCAACGAACAGGTCGCCGATCAGGAACCGCTCGCGTAGCTGGTCGTTGCTGACGCCCTGCATCGAGTCGGGGTGACAGGCGTGGTAGGTCTTGCGGTACATGGGCGGGCCTCGGCAGTGGGCGCGAATAGGTAGGACGGAGGCGATGGTAGCGGGTTTCGGGCTTTTTGGTAACCGGTGTCATCAACCGGCGAAAGCGCCCGGAATAAAGGATTGCCGTCGCGTTCGTTTCGAGGGAAACGCGGCTCCATCGGATGCTTATCTGCGCCGAGGACTCCGCAGACTAGCGCGGCCCCGTGACGTGCTGAACCGCTTCGATCAGCCCCGCCGCCAGCGCGCGGCCCCGGTACCGGCCGCTGGCTCTGTCGATACTCGGACGCCAGCGAGCGTTCTGTTCGAACAGCGTAAACACGCCACCGTGCCGCGAATAAGCGGGCAGATCGACACCCTGTATCGCTGCAGCGGCTCTTGCGCTTTCCCAGGCGCGCGAGACAAGCGCGGACCTGAGACCTGGCGTCCGCGGCATGAACACGACGACCCGATCCAGATCCGAGGTGGCAGCGAGCTGCGCCAGTTCCCACAACGTTGCCTCTCCATGACGCTGGCCCGCCTTCTCGAACAGCAGCGGCATGATCACGACGAAACACGCGCCTTCCAATGTCGCGTAGAACATTTGCTGCCACTGCGCATCGCCGCTATGCACGCGACTCGAGCCAATCGTCGTTTCTGTTCCGCCGATCTCGACCACACGGAAGAACGGCTCCAGTACCCGGCTTACGTACTCGCCGGGAAAAAGCGGAAACACCTCGGCGTAATTGCCCGACCAGAATCGAAAGAACGGGTTCTCGAGTTTGAGTGTCGAGTCGAGATGGAACGGCCTAAGGAATACGCCGTAGCGGCCATCCAGGCCTGCGGCGACCATCTGATCGCGAAAACGCTGGTTTTGTCGTCTGTCCGCCATGACGCTGCGTATCAGCGCATAGGCCAGACCCAGAAACACGGCAACGAACAGGGTTTTGAACCAGACATTCTGCGGCAGCCAGTTTCGTCCCACCCGTTCTGCCAGAAACATGACGACGAGCACACTGATCAGGCCGTAGCTGCGGGCTCCGAGTTCGTGATGGCTGTTGGTAGCGGGCTTGGGATTGTTTCTCGCCATCGCCACTCCTTTCGGATGCGCTTCGTGTGTGCAGGACTCAACCGCCGACAAGCCGATTCAGCCCGGCGACTGACAAGACTCCCTGACCACGGATCGTTCTTCAACGGCATTCCGCACCTGCACTGCTGCGGACGGACGCACGACTACTGCCGGCTGTGCGCCTGCCCTCCCGGCGCGCCTCAACGCGAGGCGTCATCACCGCGGCGACTGACAGGACTCCCGCACAACCAGATGCGGCGCAATCAACGGCGCCGCGCGCGCATCGCCTTCGTTCGCCAGCAGCATCGCCGCCGCGAACGCGCCCATGTCGCGGATCGGCAGCCGCACGGAACTCAGCGACGGCCACAGGCGCGAGGCCATCGGCGAATCGTCGAAGCCGACAACGGACAGGTGATCGGGTATCGACAGGCCCATCTTGAAGGCGGTCTTGTAGACGCCGGCCGCCATCTCGTCGTTGAGCGTGAAGATCGCGGTCGGTCGTGGCTCCAGCGCGAGCAGCCGCTCGGCGCAGGCGACGCCGGATTCGAAGGTATAGCCGCCTTCAACGATGTGCGTGGCCGGCAGTTCGATGCCGCGCTTGGACAGCGCCTGCAGGAAACCGGTACTACGCTCGCGTGTGGACAGATAGCGTTGTGGACCGGTGATCAGGCCGATGTTGCGATGACCCAGCGATTCCAGGTAGTTCGCGACCTCGACCGCGCCTAGCCGGTCGTTGGTCGCGATCATGCGCGCGGGTTCGTCGAGCGATACGGCGGCGATGCGCGCATAGCGGCAGCCGACCTGGTTGAGCATTTCCACGAGCGCGCTGTCTTCGGACACACGCGGCACGAGAATCACGCCGTACAGGCGCTGCTGCACGACGAAGTGGCGCACTCCGGCGATGTAGTCCTCGCTCTTGCTGTCGCAGGGATGTACGACGAGCTCGAAGCCCGAGCCGCGCAGGCCGGCGAGTGCGCCTTCCTGCATGTTGACGATGTACTGGGCATTCGGGTTGTCATAGACCATGCCGATCAGGAAGGACTTGCGGAACGCGAGCCCTCGCGCCATCGGATCGGGGACGTAGCCGACTTCGCGGATCAGCGCCTCGATCTTCTCGCGCGTGTCCTGCTGCACCAGCGGCGATCGGTTGATCACGCGCGAGACGGTTTTCTTCGAGACGCCGGCCAGGCGTGCGATGTCATTGATGGTGCCGCCGCCACTTAAGGTGGCGGCGGTGTCGTTGCTCGCGTCGCGGGAGCGTCGGGTCATGCGGGGCCGTCCGGGCTGTTCCATGCGTCCACGATTCTAGCCCGCGCCGCCCCCTGCTTCGCTACGCCCTACTTCAGTACGCGCGGCAGCCACAGTGACAGTTCGGGCACGAAGGCGACCACGAGCAGCACCGCGAGCGCGGCCAGGTAGAACGGCCAGATCGTGCGCAGCGCCTCGCCGATGGTGATCTTACCGATCGCGGTGCCGACGAACAGCACCGAACCCAGTGGCGGCGTGATCAGGCCGATGCCGCCCTTGAGAATCAGGATCACGCCGAAATGCACCGGGTCCACGCCGATGGCCTTGGCCGCGGGCAGGAAGATCGGCGTGCAGATGATGATCAGCGGGGCGAGGTCCATGAAGGTGCCCAGCGCGAGCAGGATCAGGATCATCAGCAACAGCAGCAGATGGCGGCTCATGTCGAGGCCGGTCAGCAGCTCCACCGCCGCTGCGGGCAGCTGCAGGTAGGCCAGCAGCCAGCCAAAGCACGCGGCCGAGGCGATCACGAACAGGATCATGCCGGTGGTGCGCGCGGCGTGGACCATGGTCGCGACGAAATCGCGGCGCGAGACCTGGCGATATAGCAGGCTGGTCACGAGCAGCGCGTAGCATACGGCGATGGCAGCGCTCTCGACCGCGGTGAATACGCCGGCGCGGATGCCGACGAAGATCAGGGCGACCAGCAGCAGACCCGGCAGCGCCGCGACGAGGCGACGCAGCACCGCGCCGAAGCCCGGAAACGCCTCCACCGCGTAGCCGCGGCGCCGCGCGATGATCCAGGCGGTCAGCATCACGGTAGCGGTGAGCAGCAACGCGGGAATCACACCCGCGGCGAACAGGTCGGCGATCGAGATGCCGCCGCCCGCTGAAGCCGAATACAAAATGAGATTGTGCGACGGCGGTACCAGCAGAGCGACCAGGGCCGCCGTCATGGTCACGTTGACGGCGAAGTCGCGGTCGAAGCCGCGCTGCACCATCTGCGGAATCATCGCGCCGCCGATGGCCGACACGTCGGCGATGGCCGAGCCCGACACGCCGCCGAAGAACAGTGACGACAGCACGCTGACCTGTCCAAGCCCGCCGCGCAGGTGGCCGACCAGCGAACTGGCGAGCGCAATCAGGCGTTCGGAAATGCCGCCGCGCAGCATGATTTCGCCGGCGAAGATGAACAGCGGAATCGCGATCAGCGAGGCTGCGCTCGCGCCGGACACCGTCTGCTGCACCAGCACTAGCGCCGGCATGCCGACGTACAGCAGCGTCGTCAACGACGCGCCGAGCAGCGCGAACGCGACCGGGACACCGGTCAGCAGCAGCAACAGGAAACAACCGAACAGCAGGGTCGCGGCCATCAGCGCGGCTCCGCCGTGGCACTGCGCGGTGTCACCAGTTCGGCCAGCGCGAAGAGCGCCATCAGCGTGCCGCCGAGCGTCAGCGGCAGGAACATCAGCCCCTGCGGCAGCACCGTGCCGGCCATGCGCACACCCCAGCCGTCGAACAGCAAGGTCACGCCGCCGATCGCAAGCACAGAACCCAGTGCCAGCACGACCAGCGACGAGAATGCTTCAAGTACGCGCCGCACTTTCGGCGGCGACATATGCACCAGCAGCGGAAAGCCGAAATGTGCGCGCTGATGCACCGCGGCGGCGGCACCCAGGCTCATCGCGGTATTGAGCAGCAGCAGCGCGAGCGGTTCGGTCCAGCCCGGCGAATCGTTCAGCAGGTAGCGCGCAATCACCTGCCAGGCCTGTACGGCGGCCAGACTGACGAGCGCGGTCCCTGCGACGAGCAGCGCCAGGCGTGCGCAGCGCTGCAGCACGCCGTCCGTCAATGACGAGTTCGCGGTTTCGCTGACTTGCATCGTTCCTCCCATCGGTAGCGCTTGCAGCGCGGTCACCGCTTGTTTTGTCGTAGGTACGCCGTCGTGGCTCAGGCCTTGCCCGAAAGCTCGCGTATGGCGCGGTAATACGTGTCCACGGCCGCGTCCTCGCGATAGCGCGCGACGACCGGAGCCGCGGCG
>JAAFHE010000200.1 GCA_013298265.1 Lysobacterales bacterium
CGCGCTAAAGCGGCGCGTGCTGCCGTCGATCTCGGCGCTGAAGCCGCCGTCGGCGAACAGCGCGTTGCGCACGACCGCATGGGTGCCATTCCAGTCGAGGCTGTACTGGCCGTTCGCGCCGTGCGCGGCGATCTCGACGCGTTCGCCGGCGTGCACGAGCGCGACGACGCGCTTGCCCGGATGGCCCAGGCGCCAGCCGTCGGCGCGCGCCCAGGGCGAGTGCGGGTCGTTGCCGGTCGCGGCGAGCCGCGGCGCGGCGGTTTCCTGGTCGAGCAGCACGGCTGTCGCGGCCGCGGCGTACAGCGCAGCGGGCACGGGCTCCGCGCTCTGCGGCAGGAATTCGTCGAGATGACGGTCGAGGTAGCCCGTGTCGATCGTCGCGCCGGTCACGGCCGGATGACGCACCAGGCGCTCGAGGAATTCGACGTTCGACTTCGGCCCGACGATCTGCGTCGCGGCAAGCGCTTCACGCATGCGCTGCAGTGCTTCGCCGCGGTTTTTGTCCCAGACGATGAGCTTGGCGATCATCGGGTCGTAGAAGATCGACACGGTGTCGCCCTCGATCACGCCGCCGTCGATGCGCACATGGGACGAGGGCGGCGGCAGGCGCAGGGTGGTCAGGCGGCCCGAACCCGGCAGGAAATTCTGCGCCGGATCCTCGGCGTACAGGCGCAGCTCGATTGCATGGCCGTCGGCGGGAATTGATTTGTTGCGCACGAGCGAGCCGGGCAGTGCTTCGCCGGCGGCGACGCGCAGCTGCAGCTCGACCAGATCGAGATTCAGGGTCAGCTCGGTGACCGGATGTTCGACCTGCAGGCGCGTATTGATTTCCATAAAGTAGAAATCGCCGCCTTGTCCCACGATGAACTCGACCGTGCCGGCATTGCTGTAGTCGATCGCACGGGCCGCAGCGATGGCCGCGTCGCCCATGCGTGTGCGCAGTTCCGGCGTGACGAAGGGCGAGGGCGCCTCTTCCAGCACTTTCTGGTAGCGGCGCTGCGCCGAGCACTCGCGTTCGTTGAGATGCACGATGTTGCCGTGTGTGTCGCCGAACACCTGGAATTCGATGTGGCGTGGCTTCTCGACATAGCGTTCGAGCAGCACGCGGTCGCGGCCGAACGCGTTCTTCGCCTCGCGCTGGCAGGATTCGAGGCTGGCGGCGAATTCGTCCGCCGAACGCACCACGCGCATGCCCTTGCCGCCGCCGCCGTGGGCCGCCTTGATCATCAGCGGATAGCCGACGCGGCCGGCTTCGCGTGCGAGTACGGCCGGATCCTGGTCCTCGCCGGTATAGCCGGGTACCACCGGCACCTTGTGTTCCTGCATCAGGATCTTGGCGCCGGCCTTGGAGCCCATCTTGCGCATCGAGGCTGCGCTCGGGCCGATGAAGACGATGCCGGCAGTCTCGACCGACTCGGCGAAGTCGGCGTTCTCCGACAGGAAGCCGTAGCCCGGATGGATGGCTTGCGCGCCGCTCTTCTTCGCGACATCCAGGATCACGTCGCCGCGCAGGTAGGAATCCGCCGGACGCGAACCGCCGATCGGCCAGGCTTCGTCGGCCAGACGCACATGCTGCGCTGTCGCGTCGGCCTCGGAATACACCGCGACCGTCGCGATGCCGAGTCGGCGGCAGGTGCGGATCACGCGGCAGGCGATTTCACCGCGGTTGGCTATGAGTACCTTCGAAAACAGTCCTTGCATCGTGTGCCTTCCGGTTGTTTGGCGTCGGCGCCGGCCATCGCGGCCGGCCTGCTGATTGTTTGCCACTGACGGTCGCCCGTCACTCACTCGGGCTTGTGACAGACCGCTTCGAGATTGTGGCCGTCCGGGTCGATGACGAACGCGCCGTAATAGTTGGGGTGGTACATCGTGCGAATGCCCGGCGGGCCGTTGTCCTTCGCGCCGGCGGTGATCGCCGCGGCGTAGAACGCATCCACGGCTGCGCGATTTTCCGCGACCAGCGCCACGTGCAGTCCGTGGCGCGTCGCTTCGCCACCGGTGCCGATCCAGAAATCCGGCTTGCCCGTGCCGAAGCCCGCATGGCGCGAACCGTTGCCGGTCATCTCCGGCGTGACTTCCATGACGAGCCCATGGCCCAGCGGCGCGAGCACGGTCTTGTAGAACGCGAGGCTGCGATCGAAATCGGAAACGGTGAAACCGAGGTGGTCGATCATGTCAGGACTCCTTGACTCAGTGTGATCCGGCACATCAGTCGCCGCATTCTCCGACTCCAGCGCAGCGTAAATGCAGCGGAGCACGTCATCGCATCGTGTGAGTACGTCGTTGTTCCAGAAACAAAGAATCGTAAAGCCGTCTTGCAGGAGCCGATGGTCAGCATTCTTTCGCCCAATCAGGCGCACGTTTGTCGAGGAAGGCGCTCAGTCCATGCTGGCCTTCGGCCGACACGCGCAGGCGCGCAATGAGTGCGGCGTTGTGTTCGTCGAGCGTGCGCTGCTGGCCGTCGCTCATGCCGGCCATGGTCAGGGCGAGGTGCTTGGCTTCGCGCTGGGCGAGCGGGCCGCCCTTGCCCAGCCAGTGCAGGCTGCGGTCGACGGCGGCGTCGAGCTGGTCGGCGGGGACGGCTTCGTGCAGCAGGCCGATGCGCTGGGCGTCGGCAGCGCCGAAGACTTCGCCGGTGATGAACAGACGGCGCGCATGACGCGCGCCGATCGCGGCGATGACATAGGGTGAGATCACCGCCGGCACCAGGCCGAGCTTCACTTCCGATAGCGAGAACTTGGCCGTGTCCACGCCGATCGCGATGTCGCAGCAGGCGACGAGGCCGACGCCGCCACCGTAGGCGGCGCCGTTGACGCGCGCGAGGGTCGGCTTGGACAGGTAATTCAGCGTGCGCATCAGCGCGGCGAGCTTTAGCGAGTCGGCGCGGTTGTCGGCCTCGCTGGCCTGCGCCATTGAGCGCATCCAGTTGAGATCGGCGCCGGCGGAGAAGGAGGAACCTTCGCCGGTCAGCACGACGGCGCGGATAGCCGTGTCGGCATCGAGCTGCTGCAGCGTCGCCGTGAGTTCGGCGATGAGCCCCTCGTCGAACGCGTTGTGCACGCCGGGCCGGTTCAGGCGTATCTCGGCGACGGCGCCACGGACGGCCAGCGCTACGGATGCGGTCATGGATCCCTCCCTCCGGGTTTGCGGCAGCGAAAGCCGGATCATAGCGGTGCCGGCGCGAATAGGCCGGGTTCCAGGTCCGGACATCTATGGGCGTACGGTTTCGCTGGGATGTGGCGACGGCGGCGGGGGCGTTGCGGCGGCGTCCGGCGGCTGTCATCGGATCGCGACGGAGCCGGCGAAGGTCGAAGCCCCGCAGGCGGACATATCTGGATATAATCGCGAACCATTCTTATTCAGTGCGTATCTGCCTGTGCGACTTTCCGAACTGCTTCCGGGCAACACGGCCGTCGTGCGCGAGGTCGAAGATGTCGGCAGTGCCGATCCCATCGCCCGGCGCCTGCGGGACCTGGGTTTCGTCGCCGGCGAGCCGGTCAGGCTGGTCACGCGCGGACCGGTAGGCGGCGACCCGCTGCTGGTGCAGATCGGTTTCACGCGTTTCGCGCTGCGGCGTAGCGAGGCGGCCCGCGTATGGCTGCAGTCCGACGGAGCGGGCGCATGAGCACCGAGGCTTTGCGCATCGCCCTCGTTGGCAATCCCAACTGCGGCAAGACCGCACTGTTCAACCTGCTGACCGGCAGCCGGCAGAAAGTCGCCAATTACGCCGGCGTCACGGTCGAACGCAAACAGGGCCGCTATACGGCGCCATCGGGGCGCGTGGTCGACCTGCTCGATCTGCCGGGCGCCTACAGCCTCGATGCGGCGAGTCCGGACGAGGCGATCACGCGTGACGTCTGTCTTGGCATCGCCGCCGGCGAAACGCGGCCGGACCTGCTGGTCTGCGTCGCTGACGCGACCAACCTGCGCCTGCACCTGCGTTTCGTGCTCGAAGTGCGCCGCCTTGGCCTGCCCGTCGTGCTGGCGCTGAACATGATGGATGCGGCTTCGCGGCGTGGCATCCGCATCGATATCGCGGCACTCGAGCGCGAACTCGGCATTCCGGTCATCGAAACCGTCGCGGTCAGGCGTGCCGGCGCCAAGGCGCTGGTCGAGCGCCTCGACCTGGCCGTGCCGCTGCCGGCCATGACCAGCGCCAGCGATGCCGATCTGCATGCAGAAGTGCGCCAGTTGCTCCGTGCTGCCGTCAGCATGCCGTCGCGCACGGCAGCCACGGACGATGCGATTGATCGCGTGGCGCTGCATCCGGTCTGGGGACTCATCCTGCTGGCCGGCCTGATGTTCCTGATCTTCCAGAGCGTGTTCTCCTGGGCCGGGCCGCTGATGGAAGGCATCGAAGGCGGCATCAAGCTGCTCGGCGAGTGGAGCGTCGCGACCCTGCCCGACGGACCGCTGCGCAGCCTGCTCAACGACGGGGTGTTCGCCGGCATCGGCGGCGTGCTCGTGTTCCTGCCGCAGATCCTGATCCTGTTCCTGTTCATCCTCGCGCTCGAGGAATCCGGCTATCTGCCGCGCGCGGCGTTCCTGCTCGATCGCCTGATGTTCAAGGCTGGCCTGAGCGGTCGCTCCTTCATCCCGCTGCTGTCGAGCTTCGCCTGTGCAATCCCCGGCATCATGGCCACGCGCAGCATCCAGGATCCGCGCGACCGCCTGACCACGATCATGGTCGCGCCGTTGATGACGTGTTCGGCGCGGCTGCCGGTGTATACGCTGCTGATTGGCGCATTCATCCCGCAGCGCACGGTCGCCGGCCTCTTCAACCTCCAGGGCATCGTGCTGTTCGCGCTCTACGTCGCCGGCATCGCAAGCGCGCTCGGCGTCGCCTTCGTCATGAAGCGCTTGCGCCGCGACCGCAGCGAGCACGCGCTGATGCTCGAACTGCCGTCGTATCGCTGGCCGCATCCGCGCGATCTTGCGATCGGCCTGTGGGAGCGCGGCTGGATCTTCATCCGGCGTGTCGGCGGCATCATCCTGGCGCTGACCATCCTGCTGTGGTTCCTGTCGAGCTATCCCGCGCCGCCGGAAGGCGCGACCGGCCCGGCGATCGACTACAGCCTCGCCGGCCGCATCGGCCGCTGGCTCGAGGTCGTATTCGCGCCGATCGGCTTCAACTGGCAGATCAGCATCGCGCTGGTTCCGGGCCTGGCCGCGCGCGAAGTCGCCGTGTCGGCGCTCGGCACCGTGTATGCGCTGTCGGGATCCGACGAAACCGTGGCCGCGGCACTCGGCCCGCTGATCGCCGTGGAGTGGCCGCTCGCGACCGCGCTGTCGCTGCTGGTGTGGTTCATCTTCGCGCCGCAATGCCTGTCGACACTGGCTGTGATCCGGCGCGAGACGAATTCCTGGCGCAACGTGTGGATCGCCGCGGGCTATCTGTTCGGGCTCGCCTACGTCGCTTCGTTCATCACCTTCCAGATCACCCGCGTGCTGAGCGGATGACCGCCTCGCTCGCCGTGCAATACGTCATCGTCGGCGCGATCGTCGCGACCGCGGCGATCAGCGTGCTGCGCAAATACCTGCCGTCGGTCTGGGGCCGGGCGCTGGCGCGGATGGCCGATGGACTTGAAGCCTCGCGCATGCCGAAGTGGTCGCAACGCCTCGGTGCACGCCTGCGCGCGCGCATCCCGGCGAGTGTCGGCGGTGGCTGTGCGACGACGGGGGGGTGCAGTAGTTGTGGGGCTTGCGGGAGTTCCGACCCGGTGGTCAGTGCACCCGTGGCGATCCCGCTGGCCGAACCGCAGCCGGTGCGGCGGGCAAGCACGGCTGCACCTGCATCAGGATCACAGTGATCCTGCGCATCAGCGCAGTACCTGAATCTCCACCTGTGCAAAGTTCCCCGACGCCGTCATCGCCGTGATCGCCTGCGTGCCGGGTTCGTCGAAATCGTGTTCGAACGGGCGAGTGGCGTCGAGTGCGGCCTTGATGCGGCCGTTGACGAGCCATTGCACGGTGCCTTGGGCGCCGAGTGCGCGCAGCGACAGGTGCGGCGGGTGCGTGCTGCCCGGAGCGCGTGCGAGGCTGCTGCCGGCGGCGACGCCGGCGATCTGCAGGTTGGCGTTGGCGTCCAGGCCGTCGTCGGTGCAGCCGTGCTTGAGCGGCGGCAGTCGCGAGGCTTTGCGCTGCCAGGCACTGAGCCACGGTTGCGCGAGCGCAGGCCAGCGTGCGAGCACGGTTTCACGTTCGCTGTCCGCATGGCAGCCGCCACTGAGGCGCTGCCCGCTGCGCGCATCGACGCGCAGGCGCAGGCGCGCGTCGTGCCAGTTGGTGGCTTCACGTTCGGGCAGGGTCGGCGGAATCGCGCCGGCCAAGCTCCAGGCCTTGCGCTTTTCCTGGCACAACTGCGGTTGTTCCGGTTCGAATGCGGTACCGAGCGGCCAGCAGATATCCACTTCTTGCACGGTGGACGGCGCGGCCGTGGACGCGGCGTCTTCCGGTGCGCGCGGCAGGCTGTCGACGGCCTGGAACAGCAGCGGCAACGCCGTGACGGCGCCGTATTGGCCCGGCACCGGCGTGCCGTCGGGCCGGCCGACCCAGACGCCCAGTGTGTAGCGCCGCGTGGTGCCCAGCGCCCAGGCGTCGCGAAAACCGTAGGACGTGCCGGTCTTCCAGGCCAGGCGCGCGCGCCGGCCCGGATCGAAGGTGTCGCGGCTCTGTCCCGGACGCAGATTGGCTTCGAGCATGCTGCGCACGATGAAGGCCGAGCCGGGGCTCAGCAGGCGGCGCTCGCTCAGCGGTTCCTGTTCGCGCAGGCGCACCGTGCCGGCGAGGCCGTCGCGGTTGAGGGCTGCATAGGCGCCGACGAGATCCTGCAGCGTCGCGCCGGTGCCGCCGAGGATCAGCGACAGGTTCGGGCTCGCGCCGCGCGGCCATTGCAGTTCCAGACCCGCATTGGCCAGGCGCGCGGCGAAGCG